>JAGALS010000047.1 GCA_017625065.1 Clostridia bacterium
ACCTTCTTAGCACCAGCGTTGATGTGTGCCTGACTCTTCTCCTTGGAGCAGTAGAAGCCGGTGCACTCCAGGACAACGTCAACACCAAGCTGTCCCCAAGGGCAGTTGTTGGCGTCCTTCTCGGCATAGATCTTCAGGGTCTTGCCGTCGACAGTGATGGTGCCTGCCTCGTCGTCAGCGACAACGTCGTGCTCGTAACGACCCTGAGCGGTGTCGTACTTGAGCAGGTGAGCAAGCATCTTGGGGCTGGTCAGGTCGTTGATGGCGACAACCTCATAGCCCTCTGCGCCGAACATCTGGCGGAAAGCAAGACGTCCGATACGGCCAAAGCCGTTGATAGCAACTTTTACAGACATGGTAAAAATCCTCCGTGTTTTTATATTTGTTATTTTTTGGTTTTCCCAATTGTATTTATTATATCGCATTTTGCGCGACTTGGCAATAGGTTTGAGAAAATTTTATCAATTTTCGTCATTCTCTCATTCAAATGAGGCAATTTTGGGGAATTTTTATTTCATTTTGTGCAAAAATCAGTGCTCAAACGCCTCGCGCAGTGCCGCGTGCATCGTCTTTGCGCTTTCGCAATCGGGTGCTGCAACGCAGTAATAATACTTGCACTTGGGCTCTGTACCGCTGGGACGGATCGCCACCCAACTGCCATCCGCGAATAAAAAGCGAAGCACATTGGAAGGGGTGAATCCCTCCTTTTGCATCTGCTCGGAAAGATAATCCTCCGTCTTGACAAGTGCTACACCGTTCACCTCACGGGGCGGATCGTTTCTTGCGTTTTCAAGCAGCGCCGCGATCTTGGCAGCACCCGCTGCGCCCTTGTGCATCACGTTGGTCTGCGCATCCAGGAAGTATCCGTGCTCGGCGTAAAGCTCGGTGAGCACGTCGCAAAGCGTTTTGCCCTGCGCCTTGTAATACGCCGCCGCCTCGCAAAGCATCAGCGACGCCTGCACAGCGTCCTTATCACGCGCAAAGTCCGCGATCAGGCAGCCGTAGCTTTCCTCATAGCCAAACACATAGGTGGCATCGCCCGCGGTCTCATGGGTGTGGATCTTATCGCCGATAAACTTGAAGCCCGTCAGCGTTTTTTCGACCTTGACGCCGTACTTTTCGCAAACGCGGTCGCCGAGCGTGGAGGTCACGATGGTGTTGCACATCACGGCATCGGCAGGGAGCGTGCCCGCCGCCTTGCGCGAGGAAAAGATATATTCCAGCAGAATGGCACCCGTCTGGTTGCCCGTGAGCAGCGTGTATGCGCCGTTATTTCTCACGGCAACGCCCAAGCGGTCGCAATCGGGGTCGGTGGTGATGGCAATATCGGCATCGATGCGCTTGGCATATTGAAGCGCAAGCTCAAACGCCTCCTTGCTTTCGGGGTTGGGATTTTTGGTGTTGATAAAATCGGGATCGGGGAAGCATTGCTCCTCCACGGGCGTGACGCGATAGCCGCAACGGGAAAGCACCTCACGAACGGGGATATTGCCCGTGCCGTGCTGGGGAGAATACACCACCGACAGATCATTCTTGTTCACATCGGGATGCAGCTGAATACCCATAACGGCCTTGTAGTACGCCTCATCGATATCAGCGCCAAGTACCGTGATCATATCTCCCGCTTCCTCGGGGGTCAGCGCCTTGATGGAAAGGGGATCCTTGATCTGTTTGATTATATCGATCAGCACGTCGGTGTGACGGGGCACCAGCTGACAGCCGCGCTCGTCATAGAGCTTATAGCCGTTGTATTCGGGGGGATTGTGCGAGGCGGTGATCACCACGCCGCCCGCCGCGTGGCAATGACGAACGGCAAAGGACAGCTCAGGTGTGGTGCGCAGCGTGTCAAAAATATAAGCGCGGATACCCTCTGCGGCAAGCACGCCTGCCGTCTCCAGACAAAGCTCACGGCTCATGTGACGGTTGTCATGCGCGATGATCACACCGCGCTCCTCGGCACCGATTCCCTGCTGCTTCAAATATTGTGCGTACCCAAGGGTCGCCTTGCGGATGACGTAAGCGTTGATGCGATCGGTGCCCGCACCGATCACGCCGCGCATGCCGCCCGTTCCAAATTCGATCGCCTTGGAAAATCGCTCATAGATCTCGCTCTCGTCGCCCTCGATCGCCGCAAGCTCGGCTCTTGTCTGCCCGTCAATATACGGGCTGTTTTTCCATTCCTCGTATGCTGCCAAATGCTTTTTCAACTCTCTGCCTCTCTCCATAAACTCTTCAAAATCTTTAGAATTATAGTATAACATAACCCGCCCTTCCTTTCAATAAGAAATTATGAATATTTTTAAAATTTTTTTGAATATTTTTCGCGTTTATGACAAAATTATACAGCGCCTTTTGTTTTACGACATTTTACTTTTCGGGGTAAGTTGCGGCAAATTGCTTGACAAGCAACTCTTTTTGATTTATAATGTACACAATCAAACGAACTTATCCGAAAGGAATCACCGAAAAATGGCCAAAGAAAAGAAACTTGTTGAGCAGATCACCTCTATGGATGTGGACTTTGCGCAATGGTACACCGACGTTGTAAAAAAAGCCGAGCTGATGGATTACTCCAGCGTGAAGGGCTGTATGATCTTCCGCCCTTACGGCTACGCGATCTGGGAAAACATTCAAAAGGACTTGGATGCTCGCTTTAAAAAGACGGGGCATGAAAACGTTTATATGCCCATGTTCATCCCCGAAAGCCTCTTGACCAAGGAAAAGGACCACGTCGAAGGCTTTGCCCCCGAATGCGCCTGGGTCACCTTTGGCGGCGAGAATAAGCTGTCCGAGCGCCTTGCCGTGCGCCCCACCTCCGAGACGCTCTTCTGCGAGCATTTCCGCAACGTGATCCACTCCTACCGCGACCTACCCAAGCTCTACAATCAGTGGTGCTCGGTCGTCCGTTGGGAAAAGACCACGCGCCCCTTCCTTCGCACCTCGGAGTTCCTCTGGCAAGAGGGTCACACCATGCACGAGACCGCCGAGGAAGCTCAGGCAGAGACGCTGCAGATGCTGAAGGTCTATGAGGACTTCTATCTGGAAGCACTCGCCATCCCCGCCATCACGGGCCAGAAGACCGACAAGGAAAAGTTTGCGGGCGCTGAGGCGACCTACACCATCGAGCCTATGATGCACAACGGCGTGGCGCTGCAGGGCGGCACCTCGCACTTCTTTGGCGACGGCTTTGCCAAGGCGTTCGACATCACCTACGCCGCACGCGATAACACCATTAAACACCCCTTCCAGACCTCTTGGGGTGTCTCTACCCGTTCGATCGGCGCCATCATTATGACACACGGCGACGACAACGGTCTGATCCTTCCCCCTGCCGTCGCGCCCATTCAGGTGGTCATCATCCCCGTGGCGCAGCACAAAGAGGGCGTTTTGGAAAAAGCCAACGAGATCAAGAACCGCCTTGCGGACACCTTGCGCGTGAAGCTCGACGACAGCGATCAGTCCACGGGCTGGAAGTTCAGCCAATATGAGATGAAGGGTGTTCCCGTTCGTCTTGAGATCGGCCCCAAGGACATCGAAAACAACTCCTGTGTGCTGGTCAGCCGCGTGACGCGCGAGAAGAAGTTCGTCTCGCTTGACAACGTCGAGCAGGAGGTCGCCGCAATGCTCAAGCAGGTTCACTCCGAGCTTGTGGAGCGCGCGCGCAAGAACCTTGCCGAGAAAACTTACGTCGCCACCAATATGGAGGAGCTGCTCGACATCGCCGAGAACAAGCCCGGCTATATTAAGGCTATGTGGTGCGAGGACGTTGCATGCGAGGAGACCATCAAGGAAAAGACAGGCGGCGTCAAGTCCCGTTGCATCCCCTTCAAGGAGGAAAAGCTTTCCGACGTGTGCGTTTGCTGCGGCAGACCCGCCAAGAAGATGGTCGTCTGGGGCAGACAGTACTGATCCCGTTTTTCATCAAGTCGCCCCATTTTTGTCGGGAGTCGATCGGATCCCCCGATCGACTCCCGCTATTTTGTATATGCAAAGGAGTTCAGCCATGCTTCCCACACCCAGAAATTATGCCATCTACCCTCAGGTCGTGCTTGCGGACAAGCCCACCGAAATGACCATCGTGCCGACTGAGCGTGCCTTTTTGCTGCCTGAGGGCAAGGAATATACCGTCATCGTCACCTCACTTGACGACGACGAGGTCAATTATCACAACGGCGGCACCTGCCACCACAAGCTGACTGCCGTGGCACACGACGGCGTGCTTCGCTTCTCCTACTCCTTCCCCGCCGAGGGCGAGCATTTGATACGCTTTGAGCATAAGGAAAAGAAGTTCTTTGACCTGCATGTCTTCTCGCTTTACAAGGATCTGTACCGTTTGCGCCCCGTACGCGGCGATCTCCACTCCCACAGCTATCGCTCCGACGGCTGCCAGGATCCTGCCGCCGCCATGGGTCACTACCGCGAGCAGGGCTATGATTTCTATACGCTGACCGACCACAACCGCTACTATCCCGGCGGTGAGATCGACGAGGTCTATGACGGCGTGAGGCTGGGCATCACCCGTGTAAGGGGTGAGGAGGTCCACGCGCCCGGCAGCGTGGTGCATATCGTACACGCAGGCGGCAAGTGCAGTGTGGCGGATATCTACGTTCACGACAAGCCCCGTTATGACCGCGAGATCGCGGAATACGAGGCTCGTGTGCCCGCAAGCGTGCCCGAGCGTTACAAGGGGCGCTACGCCAGATGCCAATGGATCACAGACCGTATTCACGAGGCGGGCGGTATCGCCATTTTCGCGCATCCTTATTGGCGTCCCGGCGCATCCAAGGTCTACAACGTAAACAGCGAGCTCACCCGCATCCTGCTGACCAGCGGTATGTTCGATGCCTTTGAGCTGGTGGGCGGTCAGACGCAGGTGGGCATCAACTGCTGTGTGGCGCTGCTCATGGACCTGCGCGAGCAGGGCTTCAAGATCCCTATGGTGGGCTCCAGCGACGTGCACAACCTGGAAACCGCCGGCACCTTCCCCCATATGTTCACCATCTGCTTCGTGAAGGAAAACGAAAACAATGCCATCATTGATGCTGTTAAGCAATTCAACTGCGTTGCCGTTGAAGCAACCGACAATGATTATAACCGCCATTACCGCTGCTACGGCAGTCTCCGTCTGGTCACCTACGCCCAATTCCTGCTGAAGCATTACTTCCCCAATCTGCAACGCATCTGCCAGGGCGAGGGCGTCGCTATGCGTGCCTACGCCTTTGACGATGCAAGCAAGGCTCTTATCGAGTCACAGGTGAAGCAGACCGACAACTACCGCCTGCGCTTCTTTGGCAAAAAGGCGCCCGCACTGCCTACCGCCGACATCCGCGCCTTTGAGGAAAAGTGGCGCGCCATCCACATGGACGGCCCCACCGGCAAGGGCTCTCTGGTCCATGTGGACCCCCCAAACAGACAGATCTGACCTTGGCGAAGGGTGCTTGAGTCATTTACCGGATAATAATAATCCCCCCGCATAGCGGGGGGGTATTTCAGTTTCGGGCATAGCCCTAATACTACCGGCTGCGCACAAGTGCGCTTTTTGTTGGCCTGCCAGCCATGTATCTGTTACGTATACCCCGCTTTGAGCGGGACTAAATCCAAGCCTCCCTTTACACAAGGGAGCCTTTGACACAAGGTCATTCTACGCTGAATTTTTATTTGCTTTCTGCTCATCGCCATAGCCTACATAGAACCCCGCCACTATGGCGGGGTTTTCTTTTATTTTCGTGTGCTTTTGTTCGGCGCTAAATGGATCAGCCCCATCCTTTTTGTCATAATTCCCCACTCGCCCGCGTATGATGTATCGGGAACGAACCAAAAGGGGGAGGACATAAGCTATGTTTATTTATTCCATGCGCGCCGGCACCATTCGCTTTTTCGGCATTGTTTGCGTGGCGCTTGCCGCGCTGATCGCGCTGATCGCCTTTGTGCCCGAGCTGCAGCCCGTAGAGGCAGGCGCCGAGGTGATCGAAGAAAAGGAAACGATTTCATTTGAAAAAAGACGCTCAAACGAGGAACGTATCGCGTTTTTAGGCGAATTTGGTTGGCAGGTGGACGCCAACCCCACCGAAAGCACAACCGTGACCATTCCACGGGAATTTGACAAGGTCTTTGCCGCCTACAACGAATTGCAGCGTAGGCAGGGGCTGGATCTGTCGAGCTACAGCGGCAAAACGGTAGAGCGCTATACCTATACCGTGACCAATTACGAAAATTATGAGGGAACGGTCTATGCCAACCTACTGATCTACCGCGGGCGCGTCATCGGCGCGGACATTTGCTCCGCGGACACGGCGGGATTCGTGCACGGATTAAACCGCACTTAAGATCGACCTAAAACGCGCTAAAAACAAAAAGTCCGCACACGGGGCGAGATTTTGCGAAAAATCTTACCTTGTGTGCGGATCTTTTTTCTTTATTATTTGATGTACCCCAACACCTTCATCCAGCAAAGGACGTGCGAGGCGAAGCCGTGATTGCAGCTTGCGCTGGTGTTCTCGTGCTCCCAAAGCGTGCCTGTTTTCTCTGCCATATATCCGTAATAGTCGCGGATGTTGCGATCCAGAATGTCGTAACGCCCGTATCTGCAAAGCAGATCAAGGCGGAGCTGATTGCCGATGAAGGCGTTAGCAAAATGCACGTCGGGGTATTTGCCCGTCGTTCTGCGTTCATAACCAAAATCGTTCAACAAGGTCTGCCACAGCTGCGGGTAGGTTTCGGGCTCCGCCACGCGACAGAAGAAGGCGTAGTATTGACAGGTCTCGGTGTACTCACCCGATAGCTCAAGCTTGCCGTCCCTACGGTATGCGTTATCGCAGAAAAACTCACCCGTGAAGGACATTTTACGCACCGTTTCGCGTAGCGCGTCAGCCTCTTGCAGCAACGTATCGTCGCCGTAAAGTCTGCCGATCGCTTCCTTCATGCAGGCATACAGCATATTGCTGGGGAAGGAAACGTCCTGCGTGAGTTTGTTGGCGTGCGACCACTCGACAAACACCCAATTTTCTAGCTTTTCAAGCAGTCCGTACTCATTTTCAAAGCGCTTGAAATAGCGCAGCAGATCGTAGATCTTTTTCTTCGTGTCAAGCACGAAGGTACCATCACCGCTTCTTTTCAGATACTCCTCAAGCTCAAGCACGTACCACATCGCCCAGTTGGGGATGAACTGTCCGCCAAGGATATCACTTGGATAACACATCGGCAGCATTCCCTTCGGGAGCCCGGGATGCTCATCGGGCAGAATGAAGTTTTCAAGGAAATCACGCTCCACAAGAGCCTCACCTGTCAGCAAAAACTCGGCACGTGACGTAAAAAAGCTGTCACAAAGCCATCCCGCGCGCTCACGCGAGGGGCAGTCGGCAAAGATGCCGAAGGCGTTATCGGCAAAGGTCGCCACCGCCGCGTCGAAGATTCGCTTCATCTCGGCATCGTCGCGAACAAAATCAACCGTAATGCGCGATTCGGGATAGCCCACCTTGACGGTGTGAATCCCCTTCACCGTCAGCGCCGTGTCGATCGCCATCAGCTTCATATACTTGAAGGTATAAGGCTCGGCACACACCACTGTGTAGCTGCCCTTCTGCACGCGGAAGGCAAGCAGATTGACGGTCTGCAAGCGGAAGGGGTTCACCTCGCCCTCCTCGCTCAAAAGCTCGTCAAAGGTGATGTAAAGCTCGCCGTCCCCCTTCGCTTCCAGCTCAAAGCAAACGATACCCGTCTGGTTGCGCGCAAAGGAAAGTGTTGCGTAGGTATTGCAACCCAGCGCGATACTTCCAGCATCCCCCGTCTCCTCATTGCGCGAGAGCGTTTGCAGCTCGCTGAGCTTGCGATATGCCGTATACTCCATTTCGTCAAGGGTATAGCCCTTCACGTTTTGGTTGATGCGGTCCAGAAATCTGTTGTGGAAATACTGCTCCTCGTCGATCTGTACGCGCGTGAACTCGCCCTTGGAGAGCAGCCCCGTGGGATACAGGCGGTCAAAGTCGGCGTGGGGCGCGCGGCGGCAAACGAAGCTTGGCGACTCGACCCTCTCCACCGAGATCGGACAAGCATCGGTGTGGGATGCTGTCTCATAGTCAAACGCGCCGTTTTTTAGATCATAGCACTCCGCAAAGGGGCGCTGATAGGAATAACGGTGTAGCCTTTGCACGCGCTCGACCGTTCTGTATGCGGTAAAGCCTTTCGCGCCTGTGGCGGCGATCACCTGCCCGTCAGCGACGATCTCGGCACAAAGGAAGCCCTTCGACTCGGGCACCATAAAGGAGTTGGTGTTGTATGCCGCAACTCTTACCGTCACGATGTTATGTCCCTTTTGCAGATACGGCAAAAGGTCGATCTCATCCACTCTGAAAAAGCCTCTCGCCGCAGCGGCAGGGCCGTAAAAAGCCAGCTTGCCGTTCACACGCAGGATATAGGTGCTCGTTGCCGCAAGCGCAAGGCGAAGCTCCTTTTCACTGTCAAGCTGAATTTCGGCTCTGAACGAAAGAGAAATATTCATCTCCTCGCGCAGTGCCGTCGACCAAACGGGAACAGCGGTTTGAAACGTATATGCGTCGTATTTCATTTGAAACCTCCAAGGTAAAAGCTTATTTATATTAGACCATAAAATCGCAAAAATGTCAACCGTTTCGCGAATTTTGTGTCATTTTTAAATTCTTGCTTTTGCGATCACGGCTTTTGGGATGCCGCGTGCAGCTCGACCGCGTGGCGGTATTCGCGCGGTGTCATACCCTTGTAGCGCTTGAATATTTTTGAAAAATAGCTGATGTCGTTAAAGCCGCTTTCAAACGCCGCCTCGGTCACGTTGCGGTTGGCTTCCGCCATTTTCAGGCACGCGCGCTCCACGCGAAGGCGGTTGACGTAATCGATGGGCGTGTTGCCCGTGTACTCCTTGAAAAAGCGACAAAGGTACTTTTCCCCGATCTTGGCAACCTCGGAAAGTGTTTCAAGGGTGATGCGCTCGGTATAATTCTGCTCGATCCACTCGATCAGCATGGTGATGGTCTCTTTTCTGTGGTTGCCGTGCAGATGCTTTTTGGAAAGCTTGATCCGATCCTCTCTATAAAGCAAAAATACGATCTCGCCCGCGGCGCTGTATGCCTTCAGCTCAAAATAGCGCCCCTCGGCGGCAAGGCAGCTAAAAAACGCATCCACCGCGGCGTGGATGCCGCTTTGCTCGCTCGCGCGAATGCGGCTGATCTCAGCCTCGCCCGACAGCAACGGCAAAATATAGCTTGTGATACGCCCCGAGCCGTGGCGGCAGAGCATATTCAGATCAAACACCACACATTCGTAAACAGCATCGTGCGGCTCGGCACGGTGCATCATGCCGCCGCCAATAAACGCGATATCCCCTGCGCGCAAAACCTCGGACACGTTGTTGACGTACAGTGCAAGCTCACCGCTTTTCACGCGCACGATCTCAAACTCGCGGTGCCAATGCAACGCCATTTCATAGCGCGGATGACTGCTGTCTACATTATAATATTGCACGGGAAAATCGGGCAGTCCGTGCTGTTTTTCCTCTTTTAAGTGCAGTTCCTTCATAATTTCACACTCCATAGGTGAATATCGTTATAGTTTTTGCATAAATACTACAAGCATTTTACCACAGAATATACTATAATGCAAGTAGAACACAAAAAATTTATGGAGGTGTTTCATATTATGAAGAAAAACAGATACGTCGGTGATTACCCCGTCATTGGCATCCGTCCCATCGTTGACGGCCGCCGCGGCCCCATGATGCTGCGCGAATCCCTTGAGCCCCTGGTTTGGGAAATGGCAAAAGCTGCCAAAAAGCTGTTTGAGGAGAACCTCTTTTATTCCAACGGCGAGCCCGTGAAGGTCGTGATGGCTGACAGTTGCATCGGCCGCGTGCCCGAAACCGCCGCCTGCGCCAACAAGTTCAAAAAAGAAGGCGTCTCCATCACCCTTTCCGTCACTCCCTGCTGGTGCTACGGCTCCGAGACCATGGATATGGACCCCGACACCATCAAGGGTGTATGGGGCTTCAACGGCACGGAGCGCCCCGGCGCCGTATACTTAGCTGCCGTGCTGGCAGGTCACGCCCAGAAGGGTCTGCCCGCATTCGGCATTTACGGTCACGAGGTTCAGGACCGTGACCAGGTTTCTCAGATCCCCGAGGACGTCAAGGAAAAGCTGCTGCGCTTCGGCCGTGCGGCTGTTGCCGTTGCCACCATGCGCGGCAAGTCCTATCTGCAGATCGGCTCTCAGTGCATGGGTATTGCCGGCTCCATTATGGACCAAAGCGTATTGGAGGATTACTTCGGCATGCGCGTTGAGTCGGTCGACGAGGTCGAGATCCTGCGCCGTATGGAGGAAGGCATCTACAACGAGGAGGAATTCCAGAAGGCACTTGCCTGGACAAAGGAGCACTGCAAGGAGGGCCGCGATGACAACCCCGACGAGGTCGACTTCCTTGGCGCAAAGACGCGCATCAAGTTCACCCCCGAGGAAAAGGAAAAACAGTGGGAGTTCACCGTTAAGATGTACTGCATCATCAAGGATCTGATGGCAGGCAACCAAACTCTGCCCGACAAGTTCGAGGAGGAGAAGGTGGGTCACAACGCCATCGCAGGCGGCTTCCAGGGTCAGCGCCAGTGGACCGACCATTGGCCCAACTGCGACTACCCCGAGGCACTGCTTTCCTCTACCTTTGACTATGAGGGCGCACGTGAGCCCTACACTCTGGCGACCGAGAATGACATTCTCAACGGTATGGGCATGCTGATGATGCGCCTGCTGACGCACCGCGCGCAGATCTTTGCCGACGTCCGCACCTATTGGTCGGGCGAAGCGACAGAGCGCGTGACCGGCTACAAGCTCACGGGCAAGGCGGCTGAAAGCAACGGTATCATCCATCTGCTCAACTCCGGCGCCGCTTGCCTGGATGCGTCGGGCGTTTGCACCGATGAAAACGGCAACGCCATTATGAAAAAGTGGTGGGAGGTCACCGACGAGGACATCAAGAAGATGACCGACGCGACCGTGTGGTGCGAGGCGGGCTTTGACAACTTCCGCGGCGGCGGATTTTCCAGCCACTACACCACCAAGGCAGAGATGCCCTGCACGATGATCCGTCTGAATCTGGTGAAGGGTCTTGGCCCCGTGCTGCAGATCGCAGAGGGCTGGACCGTGAGACTCCCCGACGAGGTTTCCGATACTCTGATGGAGCGCACCAACCCCACCTGGCCCTGCACCTGGTTCGCGCCTCGCTGCGACGGCAAGGAAGGCTCGCCCTTCAAGACCGCTTACGAGGTGATGATGAATTGGGGCGCCAACCACGGCGCGATCTCCTATGGTCACATCGGCGCGGACCTGATCACGATGTGCTCGATGCTCCGCATTCCCGTTTGTATGCACAACGTGCCCGAGGAGGATATTTACCGTCCCGCTTGCTGGAACGCATTCGGTATGGATAAGGAAGGCCAGGACTACCGCGCTTGCGCGACCTACGGTCCTCAGTTCAAGAAATAAGAGGTGCGCTTATGTTAAAAGGAATTCCGAAGATCCTCTCGCCCGAGCTTTTGAAGGTGCTTTGCGAGATGGGACACAGCGACCGCATCGTGCTTGCCGACGGCAACTTCCCCGCCGAGAGCATGGGCAAGAACGCCATCGTCATCCGCGCTGACGGCCACGGCACCGCCGAGCTGCTTCGCGCCATTCTGGAGGTCTTTCCCCTTGACACGTACGTGGAAAAGCCCGTTTCGCTGATGGAAGTGATGAAGGGCGACACGGTGGAAACGCCGATCTGGAAGGATTATGAAAAGATCGTTTCCGCAGCCGACGCGCGCGGCGCTGATGCCATCGGCACGATCGAGCGCTTTGCTTTTTACGAGCAAGCCAAGACCGCCTATGCGATCATCGCCACGGGCGAGAGCGCGCTTTACGCCAACGTGATGCTGCAAAAGGGCGTTGTTACCGACTAAACCATCAAAAAACGGCTTGCCACAGGCTGTCAAAAAAGCATTTTAAAAATTGGACTATAAAAGCTATGCAAAATGGAAGGCTCCCTTGTCGTAAAACAAAGAAGCCTTTGGCTTCTTTTTGAAGAACGCTTTGCGTTCTTCGTGGAGCATGTCGCGTAGCGACTGAGGGATTGTTTAATATGGATTTTTCATCTTTTACAATCCCTCCGCCTCGTTCCTCGGCACCTCCCTTTGCACAAGGGAGGCTTTCTGCCGTTTTGCTTTTGCAACATAGCAAAGCCATTTTTAGAATTAACTTTTTTGGCAATTTGTAGCAAGCCATTGCCATAAGGAGAAAATTATGTCTTACTGTCTTGCAATCGATATCGGTGCGTCAAGCGGCAGACACCTGCTTTGCGAGCTTGCACACGGAAAGCTCCAAATGGAGGAGGTCTATCGCTTTGAAAACGGCATGAAGGAAGAGAACGGCACGCTCACTTGGGATATCGACAGCCTGTTTGAAAACGTGGTCGAAGGCATCCGCCGCTGCAACGCGCTTGGCAAGATCCCCTCAACCGTCGCCATTGATACCTGGGGCGTGGACTACATTTTGTTGGATCAGAATGGCAAGGAAATTTTGCCTTGTGTCGCTTACCGCGACAGCCGTACCGCGGGTGTTCCCGAAGAGGTTTTCGGCATCATATCGCAGGAAAAGCTCTACGAAAAAACGGGTATTCAAAGACAGAATTACAACACCATTTTTCAGCTGTATTGTGACAAAAAGGACGGAAAACTTGCACACGCTACCGACTTTTTGCTCATGCCCGAATATCTTTCCTACAAATTAACGGGTGTGAAAAAGCACGAATACACCATCTGCTCGACAACAGGATTGCTCAACGCCGAGAGCAAAACGTGGGACCTTGACATCGTCGACGCGCTTGGATTTGACCGCGCGCTCTTTGGCGAGATCTGCCCACCCTGTACCGCCGTTGGCAATTTTAGTGAAGAGATCAAAAAGGCGATCGGCTTTGACTGCACCGTGGTGCTTGCCCCCGCGCACGACACCGCCGCGGCCGTGGCGGCTTGTCTTGTGGACGAGAAAAGTGTCTTCATCTCGTCGGGCACGTGGAGCCTGGTCGGCACCGAAAATCTCTCCCCCGTCACCACCCCCGCCGCGATGCAGGCAAACCTTGCAAACGAGGGCGGCATTGACTACCGTTACAGATTTCTCAAAAATATTATGGGTATGTGGCTGTTCCAGAGCATTCGCAAGAATCTGAACAAGGCATACACCTATGACGAAATGATGCACATGGCAGAGGCGAGCAGCTTCACCGAGCAGATCGATCCTACGAACGAGGCGTTCCTCGCGCCCGACAGCATGATCAAGGCGATCCGCACCTACCTCGGCAAGCCCGAGCTCCCGCTTGGGGATCTGCTCAGCAGTGTCTATCACTCGCTCGCGGCAAGCTATGCAAGCACCGTCAAGGAATTGGAAGTCATCGCTGACAAAACGATCGACACGGTCTGCATCGTGGGCGGCGGCTGCAAGGACGAGTACCTCAACCGCCTGACGGCAAAATATACGGGCAAGCGCGTGTCCGCAGGCCCTGTGGAATGCACGGCAACGGGTAATATTTTAGCACAACTCATGTACTTGGATCCTTCCCTTACGCTCATGCAAGCAAGAGAGATCGTCAAAAGCACCTACGGCGATAGCATCAAATATTATGAATCATTCCCTGCCATTATTAAAAAAGGAGGTACGTGATGACATCCAGAGAAAGAGTTTTAGCAGCGATCGCGCATAGATCCCCCGATCGCGTACCGTTGGACCTTGGTTCAACGCCAAGCTCGGGTATTTCCGCCATCGCATACAATAATCTCAAAAAGCATTTGGGTCTCACGGGCGGTCACACCCGTATTTTTGACGTCGTACAGCAAGTCGTACAGCCCGAGAACGAGCTTATCGAAAAATTCGGTGTGGACGTCATTGACATCGGTCGCGTTTTCAACGAAAAAGACACCGATTGGTACGACGTCACGCTTGCCGACGGCTCGATTGCGCAATATCCCGTGTGGTTCAAGCCCGAAAAGCAAGCGAACGGTGATTATTTCGTGTTTGACAAGGACGGCACAAGGATCGCAAGGATGCCCGTGGGCGCCACCTTCTTTGACCAGACCTATTTCCCCTATGAGGACGACTATCCCGACAGCTACGACGGCCTTGACAAGGCGATGGGTAAGGTTTTGTGGAGCGCGCTGGTGCATAGCCCCTGGGATCACGCCGCAGAGCCGCATTTTTACGAAACGCTGCGCGAGCGTGTGCTGAAGCTACGTCAAAGCACCGATAAGGCGCTGATGATCACCTGCGGCTGTAATCTCTTTGAGTGGGGTACGTTTCTGCGCAGAATGGATAATTTTCTCATGGACATCTATGCGGACGAGGAAAATGTGCAAGCACTGGTCGAGCAACTGATGGAGCGCCACCTCGCCTCGCTTGAAAAGGTCTGCGCGGCGGTGGGAGATATCGTGGATATCCTGCGCTTTGGCGACGACCTTGGTATGACGACCGATATGTTTATGTCACGCGAGAAATACCAAGCGCTGTTCAAGCCCTACCACACGAAGCTCAACGAATACGTGCATACGCACAGCAATATGAAAACGCTGTTACATTCCTGCGGTTCACTGTACCCGATCATTCCCGATCTCATTGAGGCGGGCTATGACGTGCTCAACCCCGTGCAGACCTCCGCGCGAGACATGGATCCCGCCACCTTAAAACGCGAATTTGGAAAGGATATCACCTTCTGGGGCGGCGGTTGCGACACCAAAAGTGTACTCAACCGCGGTACTCCCGATGAAGTCTACGATCACTGCCGCCGCATGATTGAGATCTTCCATAAGGACGGCGGATTTGTGTTCAATCAAGAGCACAACATCCTGCCCGACGTTCCGCCCGAAAATATTCTCGCAATGTACCGCGCGGTACGCGATTGCTAAAGTCATGACCACCAGCCGTGCTGGTGGCTTGCACAAGCCCCCTTGGGGCATTTCACACGCTGAGCCTATAGGCTCGTCGAATGATCCGCCACTTGCGAAAGTTGCCCCACTGCCACAGATGTGGCAACTATCCTTTAGCCTCCCTTGTGTAAAGGGAGGTGGCACGGCTTGCCGTGACGGAGGGATTGTTTTTTCTGATTTTTCACGAGTACAACCCCTCAGTCAGCTGCGCTGACAGC
>JAGALS010000048.1 GCA_017625065.1 Clostridia bacterium
CGGCGGCATCTCCGAAACCTTCACCGTAAGACGTGTTTCCTATGGTGTCGGTGTAGAGAAGACCTTCCCCCTCCACTCGCCCAACGTGGCAAAAGTTGATGTCGTTCGCGTTGCGAAGGTTCGCCGCGCTAAGCTTTACTATCTGCGCGACCGCGTTGGTAAGGCTTCCAAGGTCAAGGAAAAGATCCTCTGATCCTGACCGTATACAAAAGGCAGCTCTTTCGAGCTGCCTTTTGTATTTTTCTTGAAAATTTTAATCATTTTACAAAAGAACTTGATAATGCTTTTTCAATCTGTTATTATAATAGTATAATAACGCCTATGAAAATTGGAGGTACAATTATGAAATACGGAGTATTTAGCCAGAATGTATGGGTGTTTCCGGATACAGCTTTGGATGAAGGAAAAAAGACGGCATCGCTGTCCTTGCTAAAGGGGCAGACGGGTGGTGTGCAGGTAGTAATAAGCGGATTAAAAGTAGGTGGAAAGATCGATTTTTCCGCTTGCGGCGCGGATGGCTTGACCGTTTTTGCTTATCGTGAGATGGAGGTCGGCGTCAATCGTAATACAAACGGATTTCAATGCGGCGCGCTGACGACCGATGATTGGGACAGTGTGTCGCGTGACCGTGTGCGAAAGGCGCCGTACGTTACATATGATCCGTTGCAGCCCTTGACAGATCTGACTGTGGAAAAAGAGCAGGAAGTATATTACATCAGCGTTTGCCCTACGGAGCAAGCCAGTGCCGGGGAAAGAACGGTTGAGATCACCTTTGCTTTTGGTGAGAGTGTGGTTTCAATCCCGATCACACTTTTCGTTGGAAATAAATCTCTTCCGGCATCCACGTTGAAATTGACGAACTGGTACAGTATTTCGAATATGGCGACTGCCCATGATATTGAGAAAAATTCACCTGAACACGAAGCGATGGCAAAGCAGTATTTCGATCTTTTGAATGATTGTCATAACAACGTATTTTGGACGGAGATCAATGGATATTTGAAAGCGGAGATGCGAGATGGCGAATACGTGTTTGACTTCACAGAGGTCAAGCGTTGGGCTGAATTTATTTTGGCAAACACAAAAGAAGGTGCTATATTGGAATGGGTACCGTTTGTTGGAAAGGCGTCATGGCGCTCCATTCCTTTTCAAATCAACAATTTGGTGAAAGAAAAGAGACAGGATTGTATTTATAATAAAGACGGAAGGAAGTACCTGACGTCCTTCCTTCGTCAATTCAACGACTTTTTGACAGAAAACGGATGGCGTGATATTTCGATCGTGCATATGTGCGATGAACCGACAGAGATGAATGCGGATGATTTTCGAATTTTGGCAGGCATTTTCCGCAAATATTTGCCCGGTATTAAGCTGATCGATGCGATCGAGATCTTCTTCCTGGAAGAGTCGCTTGATATATACGTACCCAAAAACAGTTATTTTCAATTAAACAGAAATGATTTCGAAGCGTTGCGTGATGATAGGAACGAGCTTTGGTTTTATACCTGTAATATGCCCGGCGGTAAGTTTTTGAATCGTTTCTTGGATTCTCCGCTTCTCAATACAAGACTGTTGCATTGGGGAAATTATCGATACGATCTGACCGGTTATTTGCACTGGGGCTTTAATCGAACAAAGGGCGGAGAATTCGTTTTCGAAAAGACAAGTCATAACGCATCCCTTCCCGCGGGTGACGCTAATATTGTGTATCCGGGTCAGGGTATGCCGCTTCGCTCCATGCGTTTTCAGCAGATGAAGTGCGGTGTCGAGGAGTACGAAATTCTGCGTGCTCTGTCCCTGCAGGATAAAAAGAAAGCCGATACCGTCTGCAAGTCTGCGTTGCTGACCTTTGACGAATATATCAAGGACGTAGATGAATTTGACGCGATTTCACGCGAGCTCGTTCTTGCATATGAAGCTATTTAATGTAATCTGATCGAAACCACCGGCATTGCCGGTGGTTTTTCTTTCACGATAAAGATCCGCCCCCACGGGAGATCCCGTGGGGGCGGATCGTGTCTTGACGTTTATTAGCCAAGGCGCTTTTCAAGAGCGGCAAGCTCCTCGTACATAGTAGCGGGAACGTGATCGCCGACCTGAGCGTAGAACTCCTTGATGTTGCCGATGTCTTCCTTCCAGGAAGCGGTGTCAACAGAGAGCAGATCCTTGATGGTGTCAAGGGTGATATCAAGACCCTCAATGTTGATGTCCTCAGCCTTGGGAACGTAACCGATCGCGGTCTCAACAGCGTCAACCTTGCCCTCGCAACGAGCCAGGATCCAAAGCAGAACGCGCATATTGTCGCCAAAGCCGGGCCAAATGAAGTGACCCTCGTCATCGGTGCGGAACCAGTTGACGTGGAAGATCATAGGAGGATTGGGGATCTTCTTGCCCATATCCAGCCAGTGCTGCCAGTAGTCGCCCATATTGTAGCCAACAAAGGGACGCATAGCCATGGGGTCGCGACGGACAACGCCAACTGCGCCTGCAGCTGCTGCGGTGGTCTCGGAAGCCATGATGGAGCCGACGAAGGAGCCGTGCTGCCAGTTGAAGGATTGGTAAACCAGGGGAGCGGTCTTTGCGCGACGACCACCGAAGACGATAGCAGACACGGGAACGCCCTTCAGGCTGTTAAATTCAGGAGAAATGCAGGGGCAGTTCTTTGCAAGCGCAGTGAAACGGGAGTTGGGATGTGCGCCGCAGGTGGACTTATCCTTCTTATCATACTTGGTGCAGTCCCAAGGATTGCCCTTCCAGTCGATAGCATCGCCGGGCTGGGGAGGATTATCGTTGAGGCCTTCCCACCAAACGGTGTTGTTCTTGGTGTCGTGAACAACGTTGGTGAAGATGGTGTCACGCATAGTAGTAGCAAGTGCGTTGGGGTTGGACTTGTTGTTGGTACCGGGAGCAACGCCGAAGAAGCCGTTCTCGGGGTTGACAGCCCACAGTCTGCCGTCCTCGCCGACACGCAGCCAAGCGATATCGTCGCCCACACACTCAACCTCATAGCCTGCCTTCTTCAGACCTGCGGGAGGAATCAGCATTGCAAGATTGGTCTTACCGCAAGCGGAGGGGAATGCAGCGGTGACGTACTTCTTCTCGCCATTGGGGTATTTCACACCAAGGATGAGCATATGCTCAGCCATCCAGCCCTCTTTGCGGCCGAGGTAGGAAGCAATGCGGAGCGCAAAGCACTTCTTGCCAAGCAGAACGTTTCCGCCGTAGCCGGAGTTCACGGACATGATCTCGTTGGTTTCGGGGAAGTGGGTGATGTAACGGTTCTCCTCGTCGATATCAGCGCGAGCGTGCAGACCCTTGATGTAGTCTGCGCTGTCGCCCAGAGCTTCAAGCACGTTGGTGCCGACGCGGGTCATGATCAGCATATTCAGAACGACGTAAATGGAGTCGGTCAGCTCGATGCCGTACTTTGCAAAGTCAGAGCCGACAACGCCCATGGAGTAGGGAATAACGTACATGGTGCGACCCTTCATAGAGCCCTTGTAGAGCTTGAAGAGCTTTTCCTTCATCTCGGCGGGAGCCATCCAGTTGTTGATGTTACCGGCAGCCTCCTTGGTCTCGGTGCAGATATAGGTTCTGCCCTCAACACGTGCAACGTCGTTGACGGCGGTGCGGTGCAGGTAGCAGTTGGGGAGAAGATCCTGATTGAGCTTGATCATCTCGCCGGTGGAGCAAGCCTCTGCACGCAGAGCCTCAGCCTGTTCCTCAGAGCCATCGATCCAAACGATCTTGTCGGGCTTGGTCATGGCAGCCATTTCGTCGATCCAGGACAAAACGTACTTGTTGTTGGTCATAGTTTTTGTTCTCCTATCAAATTTTGGATTGTGCGGAATAAACGCATGTATTCTGAGCACAATTGTTTCCCATTATGATTTTACTACATTTTTGCAAGATTTGCAATAGCAAATTGCAAAGGTTACACTTTATTAACAATTCGAGCACAAATATAATAATTACTAAATAAATAAATATCATTATAAAGACGAGATGCAATTTTCAGCGTAAATTTATGCATTTCTTGCTGACATATCTGTCATTTTGATGTAGGAGTGCCAAAAAGCTGAGTGCGGTACGGAATTTTTCGGCAAAAATAAGGCGGAAGCCGAGAAAAAGCTGAAAGAATTGCTTGAAAGGGAAAAAAGCGGTGCGGAGCTCACCGAAAGTGAGCAAAAGGATTTGGATACGGCGCGAAGCGAAATTGCGCAGATCGCCACCGAGAATGTGTTGGGCAACGCCGATTTTGTAAAACGTCTGATCAAGGGCGAGCCGAGCCGTGCGGAACGAATCCTCAATAAGATTGTGCAGATTAAGAACGCGCTTTCGGGCGAGAAGGGAAGCGCTGCCAACAAGGAGAGTGCCTTTGTACGTAAGGCGGAACGGCTGTATCTGAATGCCATTGCGGAGCTTGGCGGTACCTACCGTGACGGTAAGATTTCTTTTGCCAATCAGGAGGAAGAAAAAGAAGGCAAAGGCGTTGACGAAAAGCGCAAGGTGGGGTATAATAACAGTGTAAAATTTTCCGTCAAGCGCGCAAGGTATATTCCCTACGACAAGCTGAAAAAAGGCGCCGAAAATGCTATTCGGAGTCGACTTTATGAGTTGTATAGAGGCGTAGAAAATAGTATTGCAGATGGTATCGCGGTCGAGGATGGGAATACCGTATACATTGTTGATTCGGGAAAAGAAAAAGGCAAAATCAGGTTTGGCGTAAAAGAGATTATCGTCATTGACGATGCTAATGTGCGCCAACAGGTGAGGGAGGACATAAATGACAGAGCAGTATCAAATGGGATCGTTAGTGATGCGCTATCTGAAAGAATTGGACGTGCATCCGATCAACATCGGGCAAGCGGTTTCGAACGAGAATTACAGGAAAAGTTATCAACTGATTCAAGAAAACCCCAAGATCAGCAAGGAGGAGTTCTTGACGGCAATGGGAATCGAGGAGTGGGAGGAGAGTCAGCGTTCGCCCAACAAAGAGATGAGTTCCGAAATCGAATTGACTCTGACACAGAAATTGCTGATCTATGGTCTGACCTTGTTTCCGTTGACGGAGCAGGAACAGAAAGAAATCTTTTTGATTTTGAAAACCGACGAGAAAAGGGAACGGCTGATTCTGTTCTTGAAACTGAACGAAAAAGCGACAGCGCAAGAAATCAAGGAAGAAGTGAGCAGAATTATCGAATAGACTCAAAAGAGGATGACGAGCTTATTGCCAAGCTCAAAGCAATGATCGACTCCCCCATCGCCGAGGTTGTCATAGATGATGATATCCGCAATCTGGATGATAGCGAGGAGCTTGTTAAAAGGCTTCGCGCGATGATCGAATCCGAGAACATGGCAAAACAAGGACAAGGGACTGAAATAAAGCTTTCCCGCAAGTCTGCTAACCGAAACCACGGCAAGGTTTACACCAAGAGTGATGCGCGCAAGGTGCTTTCCGACGTTTTGCGTGAGCAGTTGGTGTTTGGCAACGAGCAGGCGTACGGCGCTCTGTACGGTAAGCATTACACCGAGGTCGTGGACAAGCTGTGGCACGTGCTGAACGATACTGAACCCGGCGAGCGCGAGCAGCGCCGTCAAGATATCTCCAAGAAGATTAACAGCTTTCTTTTTTTATTGTTTGTTGCTTTTTCATTGGAAGAAACGAATTCAGCAACCAAGCAGCATCCTTTTTACCAAATCCACCCGTCAAATACAGAAGGGTAAAATAGAGGATCGCGGTGACAGAAATGTGTAAAACAAGTCCTGCGCCCGTTGCGTTGAGTCCCATATCAAAAAAAGTAAAAAGCAAGCGGGAAATGGAAGTAGCACCGATCACCGAAAGCAGCGGTCTTACCACAAGGAACAGAAGCCGCGGACGAAAGCCCGTAACGCGAAGCAGACGGGTGACACTGAGCGCGGCGTTCAGGATCTCGGTGATATAGATCGTTACAAGATAGCCGTTGATCCCCATATGTGGAACCAAAATAGCCACACAAATGACAGAGACCAGTGCGTCGATGATATTGACGTTCATCGAATAGACTTGCTGCCCTAACCCCTTTAGCATCGCATCGGTCGCCGTGTCCAGATACATAATCGGTATGAGGGGGGCAAGCGTGCGGATGAAATGCGCGACCTCTTGGCTGTCGTAAAGCACCTTGCCAAGCTCCCCCGAAAGGAAAAGCATCGTACCCCCCACACCGATCGAAAAGAGCAACGTCATTTGATAAACACGCCCCGCGATATATCGTATTTCAACTTGATTGTTTGCGGACTGCTGCTCGGTCATTTCGGGGATGAGAAGCGCCGCAAACGAGGAAAGGATCGCCGCGGGATATAGCACCACAGGCAGTGCCATACTGTGTAGTGAACCATAAGCGGCAAGTGCCGCCGAATTGCCTGCTCCATAGGCTGAAAGTCCGCGTGGGATTAAAATATGTTCTATTGATAGTAAACCTGACCGCATATATGCGCTGATCGCAACGGGCATCGCGATAGCGGCAACATTGATCTTTTTTTCACTGTAAGCACGGATTTTCTCATCTTCTAAATGGCGAAAATGGCGCTTGTCAAAAAGGTAAAGAATGACGTTGAAAACAAGCGATAAGCTCTCCGCGACAGCGCCGCCCATCAGTATCGCAAGCATCGAGCCCTCCACGGTCTTCGGTGCGACGATCACCAAAAGATAGGCGGTAAAGGTGATCTTCACGCCCTGCTCGGTGACTTGAGCAAGGGCGTTTTTCCATGCTCTGCGTACGGCTGTAAAATAGCCGTTCAGCACAGAGGTCAGCGCAATGGGAAGGAGTGTCAGCGACAGCATGCGAAGCGCGCGCACCGTTCGCACGTCGCGCAGCAGCCCCTCGCCAATGGGACGGGCAAGGATGAAGAGCAAAACGGTGGCAAGGGTTCCAAAGCACGCGGCAAAGGAAAGGCAGGCGCGCAGACACCGCTTGTTTTCGGCTCCCCCCGAGCGCTCCAGGCGCTCGGCGACCGTGCGAACCGTCGCAAGATGGATGCCCGAGGTTGCAAGGGTAACGGCAAAGCCGTACACACTTGATACTAACGAAAGCAGCCCCATTGCTTCGGCGCCGACGCGGTTCGATACGTAAACGTTAAAGCTGACCGTGACCGTTCGCATCAGCAGGGCGACGGCGGTCATCAAAAGGGCATTGAGCAAATATTGACGTTTGGTTTTCATAGCTTCACCTCAAATCTACCATATTCGCTTGCGCTTTCAAATAGCACAATGTACTCTTTACAAAAAACGCAGAATATGATATACTGAATGCGAGCAAATCAAGCGGTCAACGACCGTTTTAAAAGGAGAATTGTTATGGCAGAGCATTTGGCGATCACGATTGGACGTCAGTTTGGCAGCGGAGGTAAGGAGATAGGGCTGCGTCTCGGTGAGCTGCTTGGCATCAAGGTGTATGACAAGGAGCTCTTGACACTTGCCGCCGAAAAGAAGGGATTTCACGTCGATTATTTAAGGCACGTGGATGAAAAGGCGACCAGCAGCCTGCTGTATACGTTGGTTATGGGCGCTTCCGCGCACGGCACGCGCCATCTTGGCGTGGATATGTCGATCAATGACCAGCTTTTTATCGCGCAGACCGAGATCATAAAGGAGCTTGTTGAAGAAGGTCCCGCCATTTTTATCGGGCGCTGTGCGGACTATATTTTGCGTAATCATCCGAGGCGCATCAGCTTTTTCATTTATTCCGATTTTGAATCGCGCGTGCATCGTGTGATGCATCGGCAGGAGCTTTCTTGCTCGCAAGCCGAATCCTTGATCAACAAGACCGATAAAAAGCGCATCAATTACTATAATTTCTACACGGGCAACAAGTGGGGCAAATATGAAAATTATCATATGTCGCTCGATAGCTCCTTGCTTGGGGTAGAGGGCACCGCTCAGATGATGAAGCGGCTGATCGAAATATACAACGCCGAAAAGATCGAAGAAATATAATTTTCGCTTCGAATTTTGCATATTTTTCGGTCAAAAAATGCTATGTTGAAAAAAACTCTTGACAAGATGCATACCACCGATTATGATATATAGTGCAAATTCAATTTTGGAGGATACAACCATGGCAATTTATGTCTGTGAACTCTGCGGATACGAATACGATCCTAAAAACGGTGACCCCGAAAACGGAATCGCCGAGGGAACCGAGTTTGAGGACCTGCCGGACGATTTTGAATGCCCGCTTTGCGGCGCGGCAAAAGAGGATTTTGAAAAAGAGCGCGAAGAATCTGACGAAGAATAACAAGTAAAACAGGCACGGGCGATATCGCTTCGTGCCTGTTTTATTTTCAAATTTTTATGCATTTATTCAGATTAAATATTCATAAATCTATTGACATTTCTATGTAGGACATATATAATAATATTAATCTAACAAATACGTTGCTTTTTATGCAACCGAAAGGACACTATGGCCATTAACAGATATGAAGCACGCCAAGCGGTGTTTGAGCTGCTGTTTGAAACCGAATTCCGCCGTGATGAGGATCATCAGGCTATTTTTGACACCTCCGTTGAGCATCGCGAGATCGAGGTGGATCCTTACATTCAAGACACCTATTTCGGTGTGCTTGCCCACCTTGAAGAGATCGATGCGCTGATCAATCGGCATTCCAACGGCTGGAAGACCTCTCGTATTTCCAAGGTCTCTCGCTCGATCTTGCGTCTTTGCGTTTATGAAATGCTCTATTGCCGTGAGGAGATCCCCGAAAGTGTTTCCCTCAACGAAGCGGTCGAGCTTTGTAAGAAATTTGACGAGGACAAGGCGCGTTCCTTTGTGAACGGCGTTTTGAACAGCGTTAAAAACGAGATCCTGGGAGCAGAAAATGCCTGATCTGTGCTACGTTGGTATTGATACCAGCAACTATACGACCTCTGTGGCTTTGGCTGATGAGGGCGGTCAAATCGTGGCAAATTTGAAGCTGCCGCTTCCCGTAAAGGAAGGGGGCAGGGGCTTACGCCAGAGCGATGCGGTCTTTGCACACGTCAAGAACCTGCCGACTCTGATGCGCGAGCTTGGTGCGCTTTTGAAGAACTATGGGGTGCGCGGCATTGGCGTTTCGGTGCGTCCACGCGATGCCGAGGGCTCTTATATGCCTTGCTTTTTAACGGGCGAGGTCGCGGCAGAGTCGCTTGCCGCGGGACTTTCTGTGCCTGTTTGCCGGTTTTCGCATCAAAGCGGACATTTAATGGCGGCGCTTTATTCCTCGGGGGCTTCGGATGTGCTGCTCGGCGGTCGGTTTGGCGCCTTTCACGTTTCGGGCGGTACGACGGAGATGCTACTTGTCAAGCCCGAAAGCGCCGGTTTTTCGGTAGAGCTGCTTGGCGGCAGTGCCGATCTGCACGCAGGACAAGCGGTGGATCGCGTCGGTGTTGCGCTGGGACTTTCGTTTCCTTGCGGCCCCGCTTTGGAAAAGCTGGCGATGACCAATACAAAAAAGATCCCGAAGCCCCGTATTTCGGTGCGTGACGGAAGCTGTAATCTTTCGGGACTTGAAAATTTAGCGCTTGATCTGTATCGCAAAACAAACGACAAGGCGTTGACTGCGGCATTTGTCTTGCGTTTTCTCACGCAAACGCTTGCCGAAATGGCACAATGGCTGCGCGAGACATATGGAGAGCTTCCCATTCTTTTTTCGGGCGGTGTCATGAGCAATCGGATCATTGCAGGGGAGCTGCAAGCAAAGCTTGGCAACGTTTATTTTGCCGAGCCTGCCTTTTCCGCAGATAACGCGGCAGGCGCGGCTCTGCTTTGCCGCGCACAGCTCACACAAGCATAAACGACGGCAGAAAGGAGCAGTATGATGCAACAACAGGTATTATCGGTCAGTCAGTTGAACGAATATATAAAAATGCAAATGGATAACGATCTGCTCCTTTCAAGTGTGCTGATCCGCGGTGAGATATCCAATTTCACAAATCATTATAAAACAGGGCACTTTTACTTTTCCTTGAAGGACGATAATGCATTGATCCGCGCGGTGATGTTCCGCTCGTATGCGCAGCACGTCCACTTTGTGCCCGAAAGCGGTATGAAGGTCATCGCGCACGGGCGCGTATCGGTCTTTCCGCGTGATGGGCAGTATCAGATCTACGTGGATGAGCTGTTGCCCGACGGCATCGGTTCGCTGTATCTCGCGTATGAACAGCTGCGCCGCAAGCTCGAGGGAGAAGGGCTGTTTGATCCCGCGCGCAAGCGCCCCTTGCCGCCGTATCCCTCTCGCATCGGTATCGTGACCTCGCCCACAGGTGCCGCGGTACGGGATATGATACAGATCCTCGGACGGCGTTTTCCTGCGGCTGAGATCATTCTGTATCCCGCCTTGGTGCAGGGAGCAGATGCACCCGAAAGCCTTATACGCGGGCTTTCCACCTTCTATCACGATATTTCGGTGGACCTGATCATCATCGGACGGGGCGGTGGCTCTGCCGAGGATCTTTGGGCGTTCAATGATGAAGAGCTTGCCCGTACCGTTGCGGCATCTCCCGTTCCTGTCATTTCCGCCGTCGGACACGAGACCGATGTGACTATTTGCGACTTTGTCGCCGATCTGCGTGCGCCGACACCGTCTGCCGCGGCAGAGCTTGCCGTGCCCGATGCTTTTGAACTGAAGCAAGGCCTGAACGGCGCCGCCGAGCGACTCTCGCTTGCGCTGTCGCAATCGCTCGCTCATGCAAGAATGCGCCTTTCGGCGCTTTCGGGGGCTGCGGTATTGCGCTCTCCGCAACGTTATCTCGAGGAGCGGTCGATGGCGGTGGCATTTCTTTCTCAGCGCCTTGACAGCGCGGCGATCAGTCAGTCGGAGCGCGCCCGAACCGAGTTTAGCGCCTTGACCGCAAAGCTTGGCGCTTTGAATCCCTTAAACGTATTGGCACGCGGCTATGCCGCCGCGTTTGACGATGACGCAAAGCCCGTCACACGTGCCGAAGGACTTTCGGCAGGGCAAAATTTGCATATCCGCTTTGCGGATCGAACAGCGGATGCCGTGATCACAGGCATTCGGGAAAGCGAGTGATTATGACGAAAAAAGCATTTTCCTTTGAACAGGCGATCGAGGAACTGCAGACCATCGTGACCGCGATGGAGGCAGGGAATGTCAGTCTGGACGAATCTCTCGGACTTTATGAGCGCGGTGTTGAGCTGGTACGTCTTTGCAATCAGCGCCTGGACGAGGCACAGCAGCGCATCAGCGTGGTGCAGACTGCACCTGACGGCACCGTCAGCACCAAACCCTTTGCAGAGGAAGAAAAGCTATGAATGTAAACGAGCGGCTTGCCGCAAATGCGGCGCTGGTGGAACAGGCGCTTAAAAAATACACCGCCGAGGAGGATGTTGATTTTGCCGCAGTGCTTGCGGCGGAACGGTATAGCCTGCTTGCGCGCGCCAAGCGCATCCGCCCCACCCTGGTGCTTGAATTTTGCCGTATGCACGGCGGAAGCGACGAAGCGGCATTACCCTTTGCCGTTGCTGTCGAAATGGTGCATACCTATTCACTTATTCACGACGATCTGCCTTGTATGGACGACGATGATCTGCGCCGCGGCAGACCGACCTGCCATAAAGCATTTGATGAAGCGACCGCATTACTTGCGGGCGACGGACTTTTGACGCGCGCGTTCGGTATGCTGGCGCTTGCGCCCGTATCCGATAAAGCCGTACGAGATGCCGTTGCGGCGCTTTCCCGTGCGGCAGGGAGCTTTGGTATGATCGGCGGACAGGTGATCGATCTTGCGGGGGAAGACAAAAAGCTTCCGCTTGATACGTTACTGAAGCTACACGCCAATAAAACGGGGGCGTTGATCGCCGTATCGGCAGAGCTTGGCTGTATCGCGGCAGGGCTTGCCCGTGATGATGCGCGCACACGCGCCGCGCGTGAGTTTGCACAAAGCATCGGACTTGCTTTTCAGATCGTTGACGACGTGTTGGATGCAACCTCCGACACCGAGACCCTTGGTAAGAGCATCGGCTCTGACGAGCGGAGTCAGAAAACCACGTTTTTGACCTATTATAGCGCAGAAGAAGCTATAAATTACGCGACCGAGGTCACACAAAAAGGAAAATCCGCGTTGGAGGGAACCGAAGACAGCACCTTCCTTTTGGCGCTTGCCGATCATCTGTTGAACAGAAAAAATTAAGGAGATTCTTATGATAGAGTTAAAAAAGGCGTTATTGGATCTTTTGACAAACCGTGTTTTGATCTGTGCGCTGTTTGCTTGGATCTTTGCACAGCTTCTTAAAATTTTCACCTCTCCCAAATACCGTCAGGGGATGTCGCTCTTGCGCTTCGTTGTGGGTAGCGGAGGAATGCCCAGCTCCCATGCGGCAACTGTTTGTGCGACCGCGTTTTCTTGCGGTATCCTGTACGGTTATGATTCCGCGATCTTTGCCGTTGCATCGATCCTTGCCGTGGTGGTAATGCGCGATGCCGCGGGTATTCGCCGAGAGGCAGGAAAGCAGGCGGAGGTCATCAATCAGATCTCTGAGGAATTGAACAAGAAAAAGAAAAAGCCGACCTTTGAGGATACGCTCAAGGTCTTGCTTGGTCACACACCATTGCAGGTGCTTTGCGGCGCTTTGCTTGGTGTGATGATGGCGTTTTTCTGCCAGCATTGGCTTTTCCTTAAGATCTATCCGTAAGTATGAGACTTGACATTTATCTCACCGAGCGCGCTCTTGCCCAAACAAGAGCCAGAGCCAAGAGATTGATCGAATCGGGCGCTGTATCGCTCGACGGCGTTGTAATCACAAAGCCTGCCTTTGACGTGGACGGCGAGCCGACGGTCACCGTCACGGAAGAGCGCTTTGTCGGGCGGGGAGGAGAAAAGCTTGCCGCGGCGCTTGCGCTGTTTTCGGTGGATCCAACGGGGCTTCGCGCCTTGGATATCGGCGCTTCTACGGGTGGCTTTACCGATTGCCTGCTCCAAAACGGCGCTGCCGAGGTGGTTGCGCTGGATGCCGGATGCGGTCAGCTCCATCCAAAACTGCTCGCCGACCGCCGTGTGATCAATATTGAAAAATATAATGCCCGCGAGCTCGACCGCAAGGATGTGGGCGAGGTATCATTGGTCGTTATGGATGTATCCTTTATTTCTCAAACCTACATTTTGCCGCGTATTCCATCGGTTCTGGCACAGAATGGCAAGGCCATTACCCTGATCAAGCCGCAGTTTGAGGCAGGGCGCGCGGCACTGAACAAAAAGGGCATCGTGAAATCGCCCCGTGACCGCATTCTTGCCATCAAGCGCGTGCTTGATGCCGCCGAGGCGTACGGATTACAGTGCTGTGGGCTTGCGCCCTCTCCCGTGCTTGGGGGCGACGGAAACAAGGAATTTTTAGCTCTTTTTACAAGAAAAAACGAAGAAAAAACCATCGAAATATCTGTTGAAAAAGTCGTGAACGAGGGGGTGATCATCAAATGAATCGCTTTGGACTTATCACAAATTTTAATATTTACGAAAAGGCAAACGCCGCGATGCGCGTAGCGGAGCAGCTGCTTTCCTACGGTGTGGAGGTGCTGATCCCGTCCGTTAACAAGGATCGCATTTTCCGTATGCATAAAAACCGCAAGGAATATACATATCTGCCGATCGAGGAGGTCTGCGCAAATGCCGACTGCATCATCGTGCTTGGCGGTGACGGCTCGATCCTGGATGCCGCACGCCGTGCCGCAACACTTGGCAAGCCCTTGCTTGGCATCAATTTGGGGCATCTTGGCTATATGACGGAGCTTGAACTCAACGAGCTTGATCTACTTGAGCACGTGGTAAAGGACGAATGTGAGATCGATGAGCGTGCAATGCTTTCGGTCAGAGTTCACACGCAAACGGGCGGACTCAAGGCAGAATCCTTTGCCCTCAACGATGCGGTGATCTCCAACGGCTCGGTCGCGCGTATTGTCGATATCGAGCTGTACGAGGGCGGTGAAAAGGTATCTACCTACCGTGCTGACGGTATGATCATCGCCACACCGACGGGCTCCACGGCCTACTCCATGTCCGCGGGCGGTCCTGTGATCGATCCGCATTTACCCTGTCTTGTGGTCACGCCTGTTTGTCCGCACTCACTGACCACGCGGCCGTTGCTGTTCCGTGATGATGCGACCTTAGAGATCAAAAACATCTGTCAACGTGAAAAAATGCTGTATCTGACGGTGGATGGGCGCATTAATTTTGAAATTTATCGGGGAGATACCGTGCGCGTCACGCGCTCTCCCATGACCACGAAGCTGATCCGTATCCGCAAAGGCGGCTTTTATAACAGATTGCAGCAAAAAATGAATTATGAGGGTAGGATATGAAGGTCAACAGACAAAAAAAGATTTTAGAGATCGTTCACCGCTATCACGTTGAAACGCAGGACGATCTGATCGAGCGCTTGATGGTCGAGGGTTACAGTGTCACGCAAGCGACGATCTCACGCGATATCCGCGAGCTGCAGCTCAGCAAGGTCCTGACGGGCAAGGGCACGTATCGTTACGTCGCGCCCAAAAAAGAGGATATGGCGAGTGGAATGAAGTTCAATACCGCGCTTGTTGACTCCATTACCTCGGTCGAGCACGCGCAAAACATCGTGGTCATCAAAACCTTCCCGGGGCTTGCCGCGGCTGTTGCCAGCGGTATTGATAATCTTGCGATCGCCGAGGTGCTTGGCTGTGTTGCGGGGGATGATACCATCCTTGTCGCTACCACAAATGATCATTCCGCCAAAAGCTTCAGTGAGCGCATTCGCATTATGATGAAAGGATAAGATCGATGTTAGATTCTCTGCATATTGAGAATATGGCGGTGATCTCATCCTTGGACGTGGATTTTTCAAAGGGGCTATCGGTGATCACGGGCGAAACGGGATCGGGAAAGTCGGTGATGATCGACTCGCTCGCGTTTTTGCTTGGCGGAAAGCCTGCAAGGGAATTGGTTCGCACAGGTGAGCAGCAAGCCACCGTCAGCGGTGTTTTTACCGATCTTAGCGAGGATTGTCTGCGTTATTTGCGTGAAACCGGGCTTGACGTCGAGGACGAGCTGCTGCTGCAACGTACACTCAGCGCTGACGGCAAGGTCAAAAACCGTTTGAACGGACGCGTCATACCTCAAAGTATGCTGCGTGAGCTTTCGGGCTTTCTGGTCAGCATTCACGGGCAAAACGACAATCAGCTCCTGTTGCGCCGCGAGGTACAGGCAAGGCTGCTGGATTCGGTTTGTGATCTGGATGATGTCATAACGCCCTATACGGCTGTCTACGCAGAGCTTCGCCGCGCAAAAGAAGCACTTTCCGCATTGAACCGTGACAGCGCCGAAGCAAACCGTCTGCGCGATATTTTATCCTTCCAGATCGGTGAGATCGATGTCGCGCATTTGAAAAACGGTGAGGAGGAAGAGCTGCTTGCGCGTCGCGTCAAGCTGCAAAATGCCGAAAAGATCGCAAAGCAAGCCGAATTCACCTATCACGTGCTGTATGGCAGTGAAAAGGGCTCTGCCGCTCTTATTTTGGAGCGCGCCGCGCAGTCGATGCGCCAGCTCGCGTCTGTTATCCCCGAAGCCGAGGAAGCCGCCGAGCGGCTGATGAGCATGCGCTACGAGGCCGAGGACATCGCCAATACCGCGCGTGATTTCGCGGAAGGCACAGAAGGGGATCCCACCACCGCTTTGAACAAAGTCGAGGGACGGCTGGATGCCATTTCCAAGCTGCGCCGTAAATACGGAGAGAATATCGAAGCGATCCTTGCGTTCCGCCAAGAGGCGGCAAAAAAGCTATCTGCCTTGGAGCATTCCGATGAGGAAGAGGAACGCCTTTCGGGCGAAATCAAGGAGCTGGAGAAAAAGCTCAGAGCGCTTGCTCTTACAATGCATGAGCGCAGATGCGCGGCGGCAAAGGAGATTGGCGAGAAGGTCGGGGCAGAGCTTGTGTTCCTTGATATGCCCTCGGTTCGCTTTGAAATTGCCGTGATACAAGGTGATACCTTTACCGCAACGGGGAACGATCAGGTCGAATTCTGCATCGCAACGAACCCGGGTGACCCCTTGGCACCGCTTTCCAAAATTGCTTCGGGCGGCGAGCTTGCCCGCATCATGCTGGCGCTTCGCAGTGTACTCAACGACAGGGACGGTGTGCAGACTGCCGTGTTTGATGAGGTCGATACCGGTATTTCGGGCAAGACCGCACGCAAGATCGGCATCAAGCTCTCCGAGATCGGTAAGAACGCGCAAGTGATCTGTATCACCCACTCGGCGCAGATCGCTTCGCTTGCCACCGCGCACTATAAGATCGCCAAGCACGAAAAGGATGACCGCGCCTTCACCGTGGTGCAGCCCCTTGACGAAAACGGGCGCATATCGGAGGTCGCACGGATTTTGGGTGGACTTTCGGTCACCAAAACGCAGACCGATGCCGCGGCTGAAATGATCGAAGAGGGGAAGTGCTACCGATGAAAAATAAAACCAACGCGATGCGGCGACTGGACGCCGCCAAGATCGCTTATGAGGTCTTTGAATACACCGTGGACGAAAATGATCTTTCAGGGCAGCATATCGCCGATGAGATCGGGCTTCCGCACGAGATCGTGTTCAAAACGCTGGTCGCCAAGGGTGATAAAACGGGTCCTGTGGTCTTTTGTATGCCCGTGGACCTTGAGATCGACCTCAAAAAGGCGGCGCGCGTGACAGGGAACAAAAAAATCGAAATGATCCACGTCAAGGATCTGCTGGCGCTTACGGGCTATATCCGCGGCGGCTGCTCACCCATCGGGATGAAAAAGCAGTTTCCGACTTACGTACACCAAACGGCGGGGAATTTTGAAAAGATCACCGTGAGCTCGGGTGTGCGCGGCGCGCAGCTGTTGCTTTGTGTGTGCGATCTTTTATCCTTTGTCGGTGCAACACTTGCAGATCTCGCGGAATAAATTGTCTAATTCTCTTGACAAATAGACTTTAAGAGAGTAAAATAAATTCATATTTAAATTTTTAGGAGATATTATGAACAACCTGGAAAAAACAATGGACAAAATTGTAGCCCTTTGCAAGAACCGTGGCTTTATTTTCCCCGGCTCTGAGATCTATGGCGGTCTCGCTAACTCCTGGGACTACGGACCCCTTGGCGTTGAGTTCAAGAACAACGTCAAAAAGGCGTGGTGGAAAAAATTCGTGCAGGAAAGCCGTTACAACGTCGGTCTTGACAGTGCGATCATTATGAACCCCGAGGCTTGGGTGGCTTCCGGTCACGTGGGCGGATTTTCTGACCCTCTGATGGACTGCAAGGCGTGCAAGGCACGTCACCGCGCGGACAAGCTGATCGAGGAATATGCCTTCGAGAACGGTCTTGAGGATAACCCCGCCGGCTGGAGCTTCGAGCAGATGTCCGAATACATCGCAGAGAAGGGCATCGTCTGCCCAGTATGCGGCAAGCAGGACTTCACCCCCATCAAGAAGTTCAACCTGATGTTCAAGACCTTCATCGGCGTTACCGAGGATAACACCAACACCGTGTATCTGCGTCCCGAGACTGCGCAGGGCATTTTCGTCAATTTCCCCGCGATTCAGCGCTCTACCCGTCGCAAGCTGCCCTTCGGCGTTTGCCAGATCGGTAAGTCCTTCCGCAACGAGATCACGCCCGGCAAC
>JAGALS010000049.1 GCA_017625065.1 Clostridia bacterium
CAAAAATTTTTACAACGCGGTGGTCTTTTAGTCATGCCCTTTTTTCAACACTCAAAATTGTTTGAGCTTTTCGGCTTTGTTGTTACGCCTTTTTTATTTGTATTTTTTCAAAAAGCTCTTGACAAACAGTAACAGGTTTACCGTTTGGCTTTATCGTCAGCTTTTCCTTTGTGCTGCAAAAATACAGGGCAAGTCCCATACCCCTAGGCTCTCCCTCAGGGAGAGCTCCCGCGGTAGCGGGTGAGAGGGCATTAGGGCAAGCTTTTGATTCTCTCATTGATTACTTTATCGATTATATAGCAAACACTTTCAAAATTATCATCTATGTCCTTATTGAAAAAACGCAAAACATAAATTCCATATCTTTCAAGAATTTCAGTTCTTTCCTCATCGTGCATTTTGCCTTGAGATGTGTAATGCTGTGAACCGTCAAGTTCTATTACAAGACGAGCGCTATGACAATAAAAATCCGCAATATAATCGTCGATAATACGTTGCTTGTGTATTTTAAGCGGATAATGCCGCAAAAAGTCATACCATAAATGCTTTTCTTGCCGAGTCATATTACGGCGTAAAATTCTTGCAACATTTAATAATTTATTGCTTTTCTTTAACGGTATTTGCTCCATTTTTCCCCTCTCCGTCGGCTTCGCCGCCACCTCTCCCAAGGGGCGAGGCTTTCCTTGAATCCTATAATGGCACAAATCAGCAGAAAAAAGCAACATCTCTGCTGATTTCTGTAAGTGTTTTTATAAGAATCTGCCTAATACCTCTTTTTTTAGGATGCTTTTTTTCTGTACCGTAAAGGAATCTGCGACACGATGATCGCCGCAAAGATCAGCACCATGCCCACCCATTCGCGCGCGGTGGGGCTGGGCACACCGGGCAGCAATATCATGCTGGAAAGCACGGCAAAGACCGACTCCAGGCTCATGAGTAGGCACGCCACCGTGGGCGCGGTATATTTTTGCCCGAGGATCTGCAACGTGTAGGCGATCGCCGCCGAGAACACACCCGAATAGAAGATCGGGAACCACGCGGCAACAAGGTCTGCCATATGGGGCTCTTCAAAGATCATCATGCCGATCGACGAGATCACGGCAGCCACAAAAAACTGCATACAGGAAAGCTTGACACCGTCCACGTGCGGCGCGACGTGATCGACAAGCGTGATGTGGAACGCGAACGCCACCGAGCAAAGGATCACCAAAATATCACCCGTGGTGATGCCAGATCCCCCCATACAAAGCATCCAGAGTCCGACCAGCGCCACGATCACGCACACGTAAACGTGGGGCTGCGCCCACTTGCGAAGGAAAAGCCCGATCACAGGCACAAACACGATATACAGCGCCGTGATGAAGGCATCCTTTCCGGGCGAGGTCACGTTATTCTGAATGCCGAACTGCTGCAGCACCGTCGCCACGCAAAGCAGACAGCCACATCCAAGCCCGCCCAGCAATAAATAGCGTTTGGACTCTGCCGTGGGGGGTGTATACATTCCCTTTTTCTTCAAAATGCCGTCCTTGATCAGAAAAACGATCAACAATACAAACGCGCCCAAAAAATTGCGCGCCGCCTGATAGGTAAATCCATCGACGTAAGCGGCGCCCACGTCCTGCGCCACAAAGGAGGTGCCCCAAATGAACGCGGCAAGAAACAAAAGCGCGGGACCCAACCATTTTTTACGATCCATAAGCTGCCTCTTTCTTTTCAAAATCCCATTCATTGTAGCACATAACGAGGAAAATGTCAAACAACTCTTGACAGAAAACGCGCTTTATGCTACAATTTGATAATGATTCTCATTTTCAAGAGGTTGATATGAACAAAAAGCACTATAACACGGCGGGGCGCCAACGCCTTGCCGCGTATTTAAAGCAGACGGCAAAGATGGCGCCGCAAAGCGCCGAGGAGATCTATACAGGGCTTTGCAAGCTCTGCGCCGACGATGCCGAGGGCGCGCCCGGGCGCAGCTCGGTGTACCGTATGCTCGCGGCGCTTGGCGACGAGGGCGAGGTCAAAAAATTCCCCGTCAGTACGGGTGAGGGGGGCTTTGTTTATCAGTACGTCGGCACCAAGCGCCACTGCGACACGCATTTTCACCTGCACTGTCTTTCCTGCGGTCAGGTGACGCATCTGGAATGCGGCTGCAGCAAAAATATCTTCGATCACCTGTTTTCTACCCACGGCTTTCGGGTCGATCAGGGGCGCTCGATCCTTTACGGCATCTGCGATGCCTGCGCGAAGCGAGGTGACGCATAATGGAGCACGTGTTACATATTTTGGCACACGGCACGCTGGATTCGCTTAAGATCCTTCCCTTCCTCTTTATCACCTATGTGCTTATGGAGCTTCTGGAGCACAAGGCGGGCGACCGCGTGCAAAAGGCAATATCGCGCGCGGGCAAGGCAGGCCCCGCCATCGGCGGCGCGCTCGGGCTTGTGCCGCAATGCGGCTTTTCCGCGATGGCGGCGGGGCTTTACGCGGGGCATATCATCACCCCCGGCACGTTGCTTGCCGTCTTTCTTGCCACCTCGGACGAAATGCTTCCCATTTTCCTTGGCGAGGGGGTAGCGCCCGCGCGTATCTTCACGGTGCTGGCGCTCAAGCTCGGCTGCGCGTTGCTTGTCGGCTTTGTGACCGACCTGCTGCTGCGAAAGCATATCGGCGAAATGCACATCTCGGAGCTTTGCGAGGATGAGCATTGCCATTGCGAGGAAGGCATCCTTCGCTCGGCAATTCACCATACGTTACACATTTTTTTATTCGTGCTGATCGTCAATCTCCTGCTCACGGGCGCGTTTGAGCTGATCGGCGAGGAGCGCATCGCCGTCGCGATGAACAGCATCCCCGTGCTTGGCACGGTGGCGGCGGCTGTGATCGGACTCATCCCCAACTGCGCCGCATCGGTCGCCATCGCAACGCTTTGGACGCACGGCGTCATCTCGGGCGGCGCGATGCTGGCAGGACTGCTGACGGGCGCGGGCGCAGGGCTGCTGATCCTCTTCCGTACCAACAAGCACCTCAAAGAAAATCTGCTGCTGCTTGCCGCCTTGCTCGGCGTTGGCATCTTCTTCGGATGCCTGCTCGACCTCACGGGGCTTGCCGCTTTGATGAATTTATAAAAAAATCCGCGTTGCAGCGGTACGTACTCTTGAGGACAGCTTTTAAGATTCAATAGAATACGTTACCTACCGACAAAAAAGGACGAAGAGCGAATCAAAGCTCCTCGTCCTCTTTTCTTTACAACTACCGGCTTAATTAAAGACAACAATATTTTGCCAAAAGCAACGCAAAAGCACTTTTGACATCTATATATCAAAAGCCTATGCGATCACCTTACGGGAAATAAAAAAGCCTCGCCCTCCGGGAGAGGTGGCGGCGTAGCCGACGGAGAGGGTCATATCACGCGAAAGCAACCCTCTCACCCGCTATCGCGGGAGCTCTCCCAAAGGGAGAGCCTTTAGTTCGTGCAAACAGTTTGATTGCAAACAGACGAAATTTGGCTTGTAGTCCTTAAATTAAGGCATACGAAGCACTTCATCTGTGTACACAGATGCTATTTGTCGATATGTCTCACCCTGCTCGGCTCGATATATTTGCCCTGCGGCAAATTCGATATAACCGCCCTTGCGGTCGGTTTCGATATGATATAAATCCCTCGTTTGCGAAGCAAACATATCGAGCGTAGCATATCGAGTTGCGTTAGCAACATATCGAAAATCCCGTTAGGGATTTATATCGATGCGTAGTGTCCTTAAGGGCACTACGCTATGCAACGCGGCATTTTTTACTTCACGATGAAGCGGTCAATCTGTGCAAACAGCGCGTCGGTATCGTCGGAATGAGCGTTGAGCGTGATGGGCGACATCAGATCCAGGCTGAAAATACCCATGATCGACTTGCCGTCAACCACGTAGCGACCCGAAACAAGGTCTACCTCCACGTCGGTTGCGGAAACGATGTTTACAAAATCACGCACATCGGCGATGGTCGACAAACGAATTTGAATGCTTTTCATATCTGTTCTCCTTTTCTTTTTTTCGGCATATCTATTGCCGTATTTTCTGATACCATTATAGCGAAGCGCGGTTGATTTGTCAAGGAAACAAAGATCACAAATCAAAATTTTACGATTTGCCCAAAAGAAATCAAAACAGCAAATCAAATTTGCACTTTTGTGCAAAAAGCGCGACAGACATTTTGTCCTGTCGCGCTTTTTCGTACCTTTATTTCACAAAATAACCCTTGATCTCGTTCAGCGCAAACTCACCCTGATGATCGGTGATCTCGATCTCGAATCTCGATGCGCGGATCGCCCCGAAGCGGCAGATTGCCTTATGCCCCACGGTGCGCCCCTCAAAGAGCAATATCTTCTTCTTTTTATAATTCGGCATATATGCGTAGATGCGAAACGACTTGATGCTCTGCCCCTTTGTCAGGTCCTCCTTTAACACAAGGCAGTTGCAAAGGTGGCTGTGGAGCGGCAGCTTCCAAACGGGATCCCTCAACGCGTTATGCGTAAGCGTATACACGTTCCCGTCGCAAACGGGGTCGCTGTAATCAAGAGGAGTACCAAAGGCGTTCTTGATCCGCTCGCCAAGCTCCAGCAAGCGCGCTCTGTCCGCCTCGGGCAGCAGTCCGCGATCGTCGGGGCCGATATTGAGCAGAAAATTTGAGCCGTGCCCCACCGACATTTCATACATGCCAAACAGCTCATCCACGCTTTTCAGCGTTTCCTCGTTATTGTCATAGAACCACGTATTTCGGATCTTGCAGTCACATTCCGCGGGCAAAAAGCACGCCTCGGCAAGGCGCTGCTCCTCGGTCGCAAGCTCCGAAAAATCGGTCGAGGACACCACCAAGGGATTGTTCAGCGAGGCATAGCCATCCTCGTTGCCCACCCATCTGACGCCAGGCGCCCATTCGGGATCGCAGAAGCATAAAATTTCGGGCTGCATGCGATAAATTTCGGCAACGATGCGCTTTTTATCGAACTCGTGCCCCTCGGAGCCGCATCCGTCAAACCACAGATAATCGATCTTGCCGTAGTTGCTGAGCAGCTCGCCAAGCTGACCGATGAAATAGTCGTCGTATTCCTTCGCGTTGGAAAACGGGATGGCGAAGCTGCCCCATTGCGCGGGGGAATAGTAAAGTCCGACCTTGAGGCCGTGTGCGCGGCAGGCATCGGTAAACTCCTTGACCACGTCGCCCTTACCGCCCTTCCACGGGCTTTGCGCAACGCCGTAACGGGAATAGGTGGAGGGCCAAAGCGCAAACCCATCGTGGTGCTTGCAGGTCAAAATGGCATATTTGGCGCCCGCCTGCTTTGCCGCCTTGATCCACTGTGCACAATCCAGCTCCTTTGGGTCAAAGCCCGACGCCGGCATTTCGATCCCGTCCCAATCCCGACGCCCGGGGAAAAAAGATCGGATTCCAAAATGGAAAAATACGCCGAATTCCCAATCAAGAAAATCAAGCTGCTGCTTTGTGCCTGTCATAGCCGCGACCTCCGTTGCTTTTGGTTTATTGTAATTGTATCACACCGAAAAGGCTTTTGCAACAGCTTTTTCATTTCACCGAAAGTAAAATACAAACTCAAAGGGGAGGCTTGCAAGCCTCCCCTTCAAAGGAACTTTTAATACTGTATGATCGCCATACTGTGTGGGGGGATCTCGATCTTACATTGCCCCCCGTTTTGTTCAACAAAGAGATCTCCGATATCAAACCGATGATGCGGAGAAAGGCTCTTGCCCGCATACAGCTTGCTCGATCTTATACGCTTATTACACTCAAATGTCACCGTTTTTTCGGTATCGTACGAGGGATTGATGAGCGTCATCGTTACGATCCCGTCTTTTTCCGTGGCGACCACGCAATCGCCGGCATAGCGCAAAGCACCGCCCGATTGAGCGGATTACGGGCAAAGTTTTCGGCAATTTGCAAAGCAAATCGACGGTGTCAAGCCGTCGCGAAAACTTCAGTTACTCGCCGTAAGAAGGATTACGGGTGCTCGTGTAATTCGCCTTCGGCGAATAGTGAAGATTTGCCTTGTCGGCTAAACGCCTCCATTTGCTACGCAAAACGGCAAACTTCACCCGCTGGCGGTTCTCTTCGAGACCTGCGCGGTTGCAACGCAACCGCGATTCGCTCCAGAACGCAAAAGCACCGCCCGATTGGGCGGTGCTTTTGCGTTTTGGAGCGGATTACGGGGCTCGAACCCGCCACCTCGACCTTGGCAAGGTCGCGCTCTACCAAATGAGCTAAATCCGCAAA
>JAGALS010000050.1 GCA_017625065.1 Clostridia bacterium
CGACGATGTGATCATGATCACGCTTGGCACGGGCGTTGGCGGCGGCATCGTGATCGGCGGAAAGCTTTATTCGGGCTTCAACTATATGGGCGCTGAGCTTGGCCACATCGGCATTGAGGCAAGAGGTAGACAGTGCACCTGCGGCAGACGCGGCTGCTGGGAAGCATACAGCTCCGCGACGGCGCTGGTCAAGTTCACCAAGGAAAAATTGGCCGCCTGCAAGGACACCGTGATGTGGGAAATGTGTAAGGGTGATATCGAAAAAGCCAGCGGGCGTACCGCGTTTGACGCATCTAAGAAGGGTGACAGAGCAGGGCAAGAGGTGGTTGACACCTATATCGAATATCTTGCCTACGGTATCACAAATCTGATCAATATCTTCCAGCCCCAGGTGCTTTGCATTGGCGGCGGCGTTTGCGGAGAGGGTGATTATCTTTTGAACCCCTTGAAGGCACTTGTCGATCGCGATCAGTACGGCACAAACGCACACGATGACAAGACCGAGCTGAAAATTGCCGAGCTTGGCAACGATGCGGGCATCATCGGTGCGGCGCTGCTGGGTATCTGAAACAAGAAAAGAAGTCGTCCTAATATAGATGCGTAAAGAATGAAATAAGCAAGGCTCCCTTGTCGCAAAACAAGGAAGCCTTTGGCTTCTTTTTGAAGAACGCGTTGCGTTCTTCGTGGAGCATATCGCAAAGCGACTGAGGGATTGTGTTGGTTTGATTTTAATCTTTACAATCCCTCCGCCTCGCGTTTGCTCGGCACCTCCCTTTACACAAGGGAGGCTTTTTTGTGTAATGATGCATTCATGAAAAAGCCTATCTTGCTATCGTAAATGGTTTTAAATACCGCAAAATGTGGGTGTGGGGTTGACAAATTTTTCGTTTTGTGATATATAATATAATGTACGGATAAGAAAAAAACAGAAGGAGCGTTATATATGACTGAAAAAGAGTTATTGGAACGCATCAAAACCGCGGTTGCGGATGCCGATCTTGCCGACACCGACATCCCTGCGATCGACTTGTATCTGGATCAGATCCTTTCCCTTGTGGCGGATAAAAACGCGACCTCGGCGCCCCGCTACAGAGAGCGCGCACTGACCAAGACGATGATCAACAATTATTCCAAGGATGGCCTCATTAGCCCCATAACGGGTAAGAAATACTCCCGTTCGCATATTGTCGAAATGCTGCTTGTGTACGCGCTGAAGAACACGCTTTCGATCGACGAGATCAAACGAGTGCTGACGGGCGTGCGCGAGGAATGCGGCTTTACGGGTGAGGATATGATACGTGCCTATCACCAATTCCTTTCGCTCAAGGAAAACAATCGCACAAGAGCGGGGGAGATCGTACACACGATGCTCGGCGAGGATGCGCTTGGCGTGGAGAGCGACTACGATTTCTTCCTTTCCTTGCTTGACATTCTGTCGCTGTCGGCTTACCTCAAGGAGATCGGCAGAGAGCTGCTGGAGAGCCGCTATAAGGATCTTGCTCTGCGCGATCAAGAGATCAAACAACGCGAAGAGCAGGAAAAGAAGGAAGGCAAAGAGCAAGCGGGCGCTGAAAAACGCGAACGTAAGGCAAAAAAGGTGCAGGAAAAGGCAGAGCGCAAGATCGCGAAGCTGGATGCCACACCCGTTGCGGACGTGATCGGAGACCGCGATTAAGTTTGGAGATACCGTCTTTTGGCGGTAGCTCCGTTGAGGAGAAAGAGCATGATTTTAACTGCGATGATCGCCAACCGCACCGTGTCCTTTGCTTTGTTTGAAGCGGGTGCCGATGCGAAAACAGCGCATCCCAAGGCGACCTTTTCGATCGCGGCACGCCCGATGCGTACCGCCGATGAATATACCGCCCTGATCTCTTTTATGATGCAGCAAAAAGCCCCCGATGCCGCGGTGGAAAGTACCCTCGTCGCTTCGGTGGTTCCCACCTTAACGGGTGAGATCTGCGGCGCGTTGCGCGCGCTTTTTGCCAATGCCGCGTGCCTTACGGTCGGCGCGGGGCTGAAAACGGGGCTGACCATCCGCACCGATGCGCCCGCACTTTTGGGCGCGGATCTGGTCGCGATGGCCGTGGGCGGACTTACTGTGCAAAAGCCACCTTTTTTGGTGCTTTGCTGTGGGGATATGACCACGCTTTCCGTCGTTGGTGCAGGAAAGGACACACCAAGCTTTTTGGGCTGCTCGATCCTGCCGGGCGCGGCGATCTCGGCGGAATCGCTCAATATGAATGCCGCCTTGCTTTCCACGGTGGGGCTTTCCCATCCGGTTTCTGCCATTGGCACGAATACCGAGGATAGCATAAGATCCGGTGTTTTGCTCGGCCACGCCGCCGCTATCGAAGGGCTGATCGCGCGCTTTGAGCGCGAGCTTGGCGTGAAGGATATTCCCGTGATCGTCACGGGTGAGGAGGTCGCGTTGCTTACCCCTTTGCTTGATCGCAAAACGATCTGCGACGGGGAGCTTGTCCATCGCGGACTGTACGCGCTGACACAGCTGAACGCGCGAAAAATCGAAAATTCCCGCAAACGGTATCAATCATTTCGGTCATAACGGGCTTTTCCGTATTGATAAATTTGAACTGCGCCGCATTCACGAGAGGTGAAGCGGCAGCACGGGGTAAAGTCCCCGAAGGAGACGTCTTATGGAAGACAACAAAAATGAAGTGTTACACGAGGATGTAACAGAAATGTACGCAGACGGTATGGGAAATGGGGCAATTCCCACACGTACCGTACATCGCAGAGCGCGCCGGAATAAAACGCTTTATATGGTGACACTTGCCATTTTGACCGCGCTTGTCGTGGTGCTGCAGCTTTGGGGCAGCGCGATCCCGATGCCCGGCTCGACCTCCCTGTCGCTTGTGCTGATCCCCATCGTGATCGGCGGACTTGTGCTTGGTGTCAAGGCGGGTGCGTTCCTTGGCTTTGTGTTCGGGCTGTTTGTGTTTGTATGGTGCGGCGTGCTTGGCTACGATCTCTTTACCGCCTTTTTGTTCGCAAACCAACCTGTGATGACGGGGCTGATCTGCATCGTGAAGGGAACCGCTGCGGGACTTGTGCCGCCCATCGTGCATCGTGCGCTACGCAACCGTATGCCCTTTGGGTCGGTTGTGATCGCTTCGGCAGTGGCACCGATTTGCAACACGGGTCTTTTTATGATCGGTATGCTCATCATTATGAAAACCTTGGAAACCTATCTTGCGGGCGCTATGACCGTGGGGTATTTCCTTGGCGCGATCATCCTGGTCAATTTCGCTGTTGAGTTTGCCTTCAACCTGATCCTCTCGCCCGCGATCTACCGCATTATTGGCGCGGTCGCAAAGCAGTATAAGCGCAAATAATTCGCCCCGTTAACGGGGATTTCTCAAAAAAGCATCCGATATCGTGCTGACGCGGTCGGATGCCTTTTTGCGTTTACTGTGACAATCCGCCCTTATTTGTCGACGTATGATTTTTGACTATTGATTTTTTCGTCGGAATATGTTATATTTATATATGCGAGTCAAATGAAAGCGGTGTGTTATCGCGCATAGCAACCAAAAAGGAGAGAGCATCATGAATATCAAAATTATTACCGATTCCACAGCAGACATTCCACGTGCGGTGGCGGAGCAATATAACATCACGGTTGCATCTCTGGATGTAATTATGGACGGTCAGCCTCGCAAGGCGGTGGATGTGAGCGAGAAAGAGTTTTACGACCATTTGAATGACTGCCTTGCAAACGGAAAGCCCTTGCCCACCACCTCGCAGGTGACCATTGTGGGCTTTGAGGATGTGTTGCGCCCTTATGCCAACGTCGAGGACACCTTCGTTCTGGTGCTGACGATCGGGAAGGAACTCAGCAACACCTATAACAGTGCCGCCAAGGCAATCGAATCACTTGGGATGAAGAACGTTTATTTGTTTGATACCTATATGACCTCTCTGGCGCTTGGCGCGCTTGTGATCGAGGTGGCAAAGTTGGCGCAGGCGCCCGACGCTACGGTAGAAAAGGTGATAGAGGCGGGCGAGGATCTGAACAGCAGAGTATGGGTCTATCTTGCTATTGATGATCTGCGTTGCCTGAGAGCAGGCGGCAGACTTTCTGCCACGGCGATGGCGCTGGGCTCAATGCTTCATCTGAAGCCCATTGTTTATATTTACAAGAAGGTAGAAATTGCTGCCAAGACTATCGGACAAGGTAAGGCATACAAATGGATCGCGGAGCGCGTGGAGGCGGAGCGCGATGAATCGCTGCCTGTATATTTAGCCAGCGCCGAAGTGCCCGAATTACTTGAAAAAATGACTTCGCACTATGGCGAGAAGATGGGCTTGACGGGGGATGAGGCAATGTTTTCCCTGGGGCCAATCGTTGGAGCGCATGCGGGACCGGGCAGCATCGCAGTAGCATTTTTCAAAAAGAAATAAAAAACAGAGGGGCTTGCCCCTCTGTTTTTACTTTTCAAGCGCCTTTTCACAAGCCTCAAACAGCCCGTTGATGTAGGCGGCGCCAAGCGCTCTGTCAAAGAGCCCGTACCCGGGCTTGCCACACTCACCCCATATCATACGACCGTGATCGGGACGCACGTATCCGTCAAAGCCGTTCTCGCACAGCGCTTTTACGATCTCATATATGTCAAGCGAGCCGCAGGAGGAAAGATGTGCGCGCTCCTCAAAGGAGCCGTCCTCCATGATCTTGACATTGCGGATGTGCATGAACGCGATGCGGTCCATTTCGGCGTATTTACGTACCATTTTAACAACATCATTGGATGCGGCACAGCCGAGGCTGCCCGTGCAAAGGCACAGCGAATTTGCGGGGCTGTTCACTAAATTCAGGAAACGGTCTATGTTTTTTTCGCCCGTGATGATACGCGGCAGCCCAAAAATGGGGTAGGGCGGATCGTCGGGGTGGATCGCCATTCGTACGCCGCAGCTTTCCGCCACAGGGATCACTTTTTTCAAAAATCTCTCTAAATTTTGCCAAAGCCCTTCTTCTCCAAGCGCACTGTAAGCGGCGATCAGCTCGCGCACCTCGCTTTGGGTGTAGCTGGCATCCCAGCCGGGCAGATGGATGTCGTCCTTTAAGGGATCAAGCCCTTTGAGCTGCTCCCAATACATCACAAGAGAGGTCGAGCCGTCGGGCGCTTTTTTATCAAGCTGTGTGCGTGTCCAGTCAAAGACGGGCATAAAGTTGTAGGTCACACACTTCACGCCGTACTTGGCACAGCGGCGGATATTCTCGCAATAGACCTCAAGTAAGTGCTCTACGTCACCCCGCCCGAGCTTGATATCCTCGTGAACGGGGATCGATTCCACCACGTCGAAAACAAGGCCGTTTTTTTCGCACGTAGCCTTCATTTCGGCAAGCGCTTCCTCGGGCCACACCTCGCCGGGGCTTACCTCGTAGACCGCCGAAACGATCGAGCGCATCCCCGGGATCTGTGATATGTATTGCAAAGAGATCGGATCGCTTTGTCCGTACCAACGAAAAGAAAGCTTCATTTTCTGAACCCCCGTGTCTGAAATTCATCTACGCCCATTGTATCACAATTTTTTTGCAAAAACAAGCAGAGCGTGTAATTTGAACCTTTTTTCAAAAAGAACTTTATTTTTTTGCGTATATGTGCTATAATGATGTCAAATGACAACCGATATGGAGGATAGAATGAACATCACACAGGATATTCAATACGTTGGCGTGAACGATCACGAGATCGATCTGTTTGAGGGGCAGTACGACGTACCGAACGGAATGGCATATAATTCCTATGCCATTATCGATGAAAAAATCGCGATCATGGATACCGTTGACGCCCGTTTTGGCGAAGAATGGCTCAAAAATATCGAGATGGCGCTGCAGGGCAGAGTACCCGATTATCTGGTGGTGCAGCATATGGAGCCCGACCACTCTGCAAACATCACGACCTTCGCAAAGGCGTACCCCAATGCAAAGATCGTTTCTTCCGCCAAGGCGTTCGTGATGATGAAAAACTTTTTCGGCAATGATTTTGCTGACCGTCAGATCGTTGTTGGAGAGGGCATCACGCTTTCCCTTGGCAAGCACGAGCTGACCTTTGTGACAGCCCCGATGGTGCATTGGCCCGAGGTCATCGTGACCTACGACAGCGCCGACAAGGTGCTGTTTTCGGCAGACGGCTTCGGTAAGTTCGGCGCATTGGATGCAGACGAGGATTGGGCGTGCGAGGCGCGCCGCTACTACATCGGTATCGTCGGCAAATACGGCGCACAGGTACAGGCGCTGCTCAAAAAAGCGGCAGGGCTTGACATTCAGATCATTTGCCCCCTGCACGGTCCGATTTTGACCGAAAATCTCGGGTACTACCTCCATCTTTACAACACGTGGTCGAGCTACGGCGTGGAAAGCGAGGGCATCGTCATTGCCTACACCTCGGTCTACGGCAATACCAAAAAGGCGGTGATGCGCCTTGCGGATCTTTTGCGCGAAAAGGGATGCCCGAAGGTGACCGTGAATGATCTTGCCCGCTGCGATATGGCAGAGGCGGTCGAGGATGCCTTCCGCTACGGCAAGCTGGTGCTTGCGACCACCACCTACAACGGCGAGATCTTTCCGTTTATGCGTGAGTTCATCCACCACCTCACGGAGCGCAATTTCCAGAACCGTACCGTCGCTTTTATTGAAAACGGTAGCTGGGCGCCGATGGCGACAAGGGTGATGAAGGGACTGCTGGAAAAGAGCAAAAATCTGATCTTTACCGAGGCAACGGTACGACTTTTGTCCGCGATGAACAGCGAAAGCGAGGCACAGCTCGAAGCACTTGCAGACGAGCTTTGCAAGGAATATAAATAATTTTCCGAAAAAGAGGGCATACTCTTTCAAAAAAGGAGTATTGCTATGAGTAAATACGTTTGCGACGTTTGCGGTTGGACCTATGATGAGGCAGCGGGCGCGCCCGATGAGGGGATCGCGCCGGGCACCAAATTTTCGGATCTGCCAAACGATTTTGTCTGCCCCGTGTGCGGTGTCGGCAAGGATCAGTTCAGCGCGGCGCAATGAGCACAAACGGGAGGTCGAAAAATCGACCTCCCGTTTGTGCTTTTTTGTACTTGCAATCTTGTGCTTTTCGTGATACAATAATAGTGAGGGAAAGGTTGCTTTTTGGAAAAAAGTGGCTTAACGTACCTAGTTTTTCGCATTTGGAGGCCTTTTATGCAAATGGTTCTGCTCACAGCGCTGGGCGTTGGCGGTGCAACGGTCATCGGCGCCTTGCTCGGATTTTTATTCAAAAATCCTTCGCACCGTTTTCAGGATATGATCCTGTCGTTTGCCGCGGGCGTGATGCTTGCCGCGGCGGTGGTCGGATTGATCATCCCATCCCTGGAATACGGGGAAGGGAAAGTGCGTATTTTGATAACCGTTGCGGGCGTTCTTTGCGGTGCGGTGTGTCTCAATTTGATCGACCGTCTGGTGCCCCATTTGCACAAAATGACGGGTACGGATCAGGAAATTCATCCCGAAAAGACGGCACAGCTCAATAAGGTCTTGCTGTTTGTCATCGCCATCGGCATCCACAATCTGCCCGAGGGGATCGCCGCGGGTGTCAGCTTCGGCAGCGGCAACGTGGCGCAGGCGCTGACGGTCGCGGGCGGCATCGCGTTGCAAAATATCCCCGAGGGTATGGTGATCATTGCCCCGATGATCGCCGCGGGTATGAGCCGCAAGCGCACACTTCTGATCGCGCTTGCCACGGGTGTTGTCGAGGTGGTCGGCACCTTGATCGGCTATTTTGCCATCACGATCTCGGCGGCGATCCTGCCCTTCGCGCTCGCCTTTGCGGGGGGCACGATGCTGTACGTGATCAGCGACGAGATGATCCCCGAAACGCACGCCCACGGCAACGAGCGCGTGGCGACCTACTCCCTTTTGATCGGCTTTTGCCTGATGCTTGTCTTTGATTTTTTGCTTGGATAAGGTGCACAGCCCCCGACGAACCGTTTCAGCCCGTCGGGGGCTGTTTGTCGCTTTTTTGTGGGAAATTAATATAAATATATAATATAAATACACAAATCCGTAAGTAAATTTATATAAAATATGCCATATTTCAGAAAAAATATTGACAAAATGCGCTTGTTATGATATACTTATCCATACCTATCAGCATTGGTTATATGTATTTAGCAAAAAATTGGGGGCTTTTTGCCAAATACGGACGTCGATGTGATTTTTTTTGGAGCGAATGTAGTAAACACTACAAATCGCGAGCTGGAGGAGAAAAATGGCAGCGCAGCATGAGAAAATACGCGAGGCTCTGGTAGCCAACGCGATCCATCTGATTGCCGTTGGCGGGTTTGAGAAGGCGACAACAAGGGAATTGACGCATTACGGCAGTGATCTGTTGGACTTCAAAATGAACGAGAGCTATATCTACCGCCTCTTCGGAAGCAAGGAAGATCTGTACGAAAAGGCATTTGACCGCTTGGACCACGAGCTGTTTTATGCATTTCGGCGCGGTGTTGAGGCCGTTGGCGGCTTTGAGGGTGAGACGAAGCAGCGGCTCTACGAGTTCTTTTTGAGAGCCTGGGGCTTCATTTTGGGAAACGAGGAGCGCTGCCGATGCTACGTGCGGTATTATTACTCGGTCTACTTCAAGGGCAATTCCTTAAGGGCGCACAGAAAGCTGTTTAAGGGAATTGTAAGCGAAATGACCCCCATATTCAAGGAAGAGGCAGACGTTGAAGCCATTCTGCACAGCATTTTCACGGCGCTGTTCGATTTTGCGATCCGCGTGTACAACGGCGACCTCAGGGACGATGACATCAACAGACCCCACATCTTCAATGTGCTTTACTGTATGATGATGACCTACCTAAAGGACCCTGTGAAAGCATCCTGACCTTGTGATCGGGAGCCGCTGAAGTGCCGGCGCTGATGTGACGATGACACGTTGACACAAACAAGAGATTTGGAGAGAAACATGAACAAAAAAACCGTATTCATAATCATCTCAGCGCTTTTGATGTTGGGACTCATGGCAAGCATGCTGCTCATGCTTACGATGAAGGCACATGAGAATTTCCCCAAAAACATCAAGGTGCGGGAGGACGGCGTGACCGAGGACGTTTTCGCGATCCGGGATCTGCAGCTCTGCCCCACCGAAAGCAAGGAATACGAGATCGACCTTTTCTGCGACGCCAGCGGCGATTACAACATCACGATGGCGTATGAGGAGCGCAAGCAAGGAACCATGAAGCACTACGTTGACGTCGTTGTGAAGGCAAACGGCGAAACGGTATACCAAGGCAAGCTTTCAAAATTGATCGACGGTAAAGAGATCGTGAGCTTTGACGGGACTCTTCTGGCAGAGCATCCGCTGACGGTTACAGTGACCTACACCATGCCCTATGAAACAGGAAACGAGGCGCAAGGAACCTCGGCAGACTTTGACATCCATCTCAAGATTCAAAAAATCTGATAACAGAGAGGACTTATGGAAAAGCAGAAATTGAAAAAAGCCGGCAAGATCACGGTCGATGTGATCACTTATCTCTTTATCGTATTATGCGTGCTGGCAGTCGTTCTGGTGATCACCTCAAAACGGGATCCCGACGGAACGTCCACGATTTTCGGGAAGCAGATGCGATACGTGCAATCTCCCTCCATGGAAAAATGTGATGCGACCGACGTCAGTGCTTTTGAGATCAAGGACATCCCGATGCGGTCAATGGTCTTTATTGAGACCGTGCCCGACGACCCTGCCAAGGCGGCCGAGTGGTATGCGAGCCTGAAGGTCGGTGACGTTTTGACATTTAAATACGTCTACGTCAGGCAAGAGACCATCACGCACCGTATCACGGCGATCGAGCCGAAGGAAACGGGCGGCTACATCATATCGCTTGAGGGTGATAACAAAAACAGCGAGGACGGCGCGCTCACACAGAAGATCGACACCTCGATCGAAAACAGCCCCAATTACATCATCGGTAAGGTGACGGGGCAAAATTATCCGCTGGGACTGCTGATCAATGCGTTGAAATCCCCCGCAGGCATCGTTTGTATCATCATTTTACCGGCGCTTGCGATCATCGTTCTTGAGGTGATCAAGATCGTTAATGTGTTCGGTGCGGAGCGCAAGAAAAAGGACGATGAGGTCAAAGCGCAGCAACAAAGCGAGCTTGAGGAGCTGCGTGCGCGCCTTGCCCAGCTGGAAGCGAAAAACAATGAAAACAATGGCGATAAGCCTTGATATATATAAAAATTCAACAAAGGAGAGAAAAAGATGCAAATGACTATGGAAATGCTGTTTATGGCTTTTATGGTGATCGTGACGGCTATGGCGTTGTTCGCCATTATGGTCGTGTTCCGCGACGTCGTAAATGAAGTCATTCACGGCAGAAGACAGCGCGAAAAGGAAACGCGCGACATCGTGGAAAGAGCAGAGCGTGTTGTCGCACAGGCACAGCTCCAGATGGAGCAGGCCGCGGCTTGCGTAGCTGCTGCTGAAGCGGAGCCCGAACCCGAACCCGTGCCGGTGATCGCCGAGCCCGTGGTCGAAGAGGCGCCCGTGGAGGAGCCCGCCCCGATCGAAGAAGCGGTTGAAGAGCCGGTTGAAGAGGTCGCAGCGGTCGAGGAAGCGGTGGAGGAGGCCGAAGCCGAGGACGACGAGGGTACGGTCAAGTTCTCCGCAGGACAAAAGCAGACGTTGGAAGAGAAGTATCTTGCGCTGTCTGCACAAGCAAGAGGCTGGTTTGATGAGATCATCAAGTACGCCTCTGCCGTTGAGGGAAGCAAGCGCTTCAAGAACGCCCGCTATGAGGAGTATAAGGTCGGTAAGAACCGTCTTGTACGACTGCTGATCAAGCGCGGCATCATTCACTGTGAGTTCATGCTGCAAAACAGCGACTTCAAGAACTACGTGAGTGAAAACAAGATCTCCGTGCGCCAGGCGGCGACCACGATGCGCGTAGAAAACGAGGCGACTGTCGAAGCAGTGAAGAACAGTATCGACATTGCCGTGGCTGCCATCGCTGAGGAGAAGGAATACAAGAAGCAGCAGGCAAGAGAAAAGCGCAAGGCTGCCCGTGCGTTGGAAAACGCACAAAAGGAGCAGGCTTGATCCAAGGCTCTAGGCATTGATGTTTAGCATGAGGCAACTCATACTTTACATATAAAAAAGACAACTGCAAAATTTTAGAAGAAGGAGGTAAAGGCTATGAAGAAGACGAAGCGAAGAAGCTTGGTTATGTCGGTTCTGATGCTGGTGCTTTCACTTGCACTTGTCGCAAGCGGAACCTATGCACTGTTTTCCGATCAAACCAAGATGACCAATCACTTGCAAGCAGGTAAGCTGGAGATCACGTTGGAACGTATTAAGCTGGAAAGAACAGAATTGGATTTGGTTACCGGCTACATGAAAGAGCAGCCCGTTGATGAAACCGTCGTTCCTTTCACGGATGAAACAACAGAAAACGTGTTTGGAATCACCGACAAAACGCTGATCGTGCCGCTTAGCACGTATACGGCGACGATGAAGATCACGAACAACAGCGACGTAGCGTTTGGCTATTGGATCGAGATCGCGCTCAACTTTGAGGGCGAAAACGCGCTCGACGATGAAGAGCTTGCGGCATTGAAGCTTGATGAGCAGCTCAAGGTCTACGTCAACGACGAAGCGAAGGCTGTCACGTTGGATAAGGGGCTTAAGGTTGGCGATGAGGGAAATCCCATCGGCAAGCTTGCCAAGGCACCGACACTTGACGGTAATGGCAATCCGTCGCATACGCTGAAGTACTTTGAGACCTTTGTTGTCAGTGTTTTGTTTGAAGATCTTGACAACGAAGTCAACAACCTTGCACAAGGTCAAAAGTTGTGCTTCGATCTGATCGTTCACGCCGTACAGTTGACCGAAGAAGCACCCACCCCTTAAATGACAAGCAGGTCGCGCTTTTCGGACTTTCAGGCGCGAGCTGTGCACAACCAAGTCCGACATTATAATAATGAAAGGAAAAACCAACAATGAAAAAGAAAGCATTGTTATCCTCGATCCTGGTCATCGCGCTTTGCCTTTGCCTGATCGCAGGAGGAACCTTCGCTTTGTTCACGGACAGCCATGAGCTGGACGTAGCGGTGACTGCAGGTAAGGTCGATCTTACCGCAGAATACGATACGGCTTCTATGCTGACCTGGTCCTCTTTGTACCACACGGAGAAGGACGCACGTACCGACGGTCTGTTTGACAACACCGGTACCGCAAAGTTTGTCACCGATGATAACGGTGAATACACCATCGTCGAGATCGACCGTATGACCCCCGGTGACGTTGCAAAGTTCAAGATCGATGTTGAGAACCTCAGCAACGTAAACGTGCAGTACAGAGTTCGTATGATCTCTCTTGCAGGCGAGCATGAGGTCGACCTCACCGAGGCACTGACCATCACCGCTTACATCGACGGTATGAATTACCCCGTAACCGGCACCGAGAACGCCAGCGTTTGGCGCTTCATCGATGCAAATCAGCCCATCGAGGATATCTGGGTGACCATTGCGTTCCGCAACACCCCCATGGACCTCAGCGACCTGAGCGTCGGCAACCCCGACAACAAGTATCAGGAGGCTCAGGCAAAGATGGCATTCTTTGTTGAGGCTGTCCAGGGCAACGCGCAGACCTTCAATATGGTGACCGAGGAAGAGGGGCAGGCGGCTCTTATGGATCCCGCAACCGGCTACCTTGCAAACTCCATTCACAACGGTGAGGGCGCAACCATCCCCGTAACCGAAATGCCTGTGAGCGGCGGCGCTGCTACCTTCTCCAACATTACGTTGGATTCCAGTAAGAGCACAGAATCGACCGTTCTTTGGGCTGTAGGCGACTCGACGGTTGTTCTTGCCGATCATGCAAATGTTATTGCTCCCACCGAGCCTTATGTTGATCCCGACGGTTATGTCTACAACACCTACGCTTATGCGGCAATGCTGGGCGAAGACGAGACCGCTACGCTTATCGTAGACGAGACCGCTTCGATCACTGCCCGCGGCAGCGAAGCAGTTGCAATCTTTGCTCAGGGCGGCACCTTCAACCTTGTGTTGAATGGCAGAGGCCTGATCAACATCGATCCCGGCGCAGTCGGACTTGGCTTCTCTAACTCGACCGTTCACATTTTTGTGGACAGCAGAGAGGCGATGAATGAGTACCGCGCAATGATGGAGACCATCAACGCTACCGTTTACTGGTACATCGACGGCACTGCTGTCTAATCTTACTTTCAAACACGCACAAACATAATTGCGAAACCCTAAAAATAACGGCAAGGAGGATATAATGGCCCGTTCTCAAGTTAAAGTCAGAGCAATTATTATGGCGGCATTGACTATCCTGCTTTGCCTCTTATTCATCATTGGCTCGACGTTTGCATTGTTCACCGACAGCGACGGTAAGATCGGTATCAACGCGACAGCAGGTAATCTTGAGGTCGACATCATTGATGCATCCGACAACCCCAGCTCGCTGGTTGGTAAGACCTTGAATTTTGTCACCACGTCCGCACAGGATAAGATCCTGTTCGAGCCGGGCGCGGCGTTCTACACGCAGGGCTTCCGCGTGAAAAACAACGGCAACATTCCCTTGAACTTCATTATTTATATAAGCGACGACAAGGAGACCGATGCCGATTTCCTGGACGCCTTCGAGGTATGGATCACAGACGATCCAAGCAGAACGATCGCGGAGCTGCCGGACTTCGACAAGCATCTTGACCGCGGTGAGACCAGTGACGTGTTTTATCTTGTCTTCCGTATGAAGGAAGATGTGGGCAATGAGTATCAAAACAGAACCTTCACGGGCGTGGGCGTTACGGTCTGCGCGGTGCAGGGAAACGTTAATATCGATTAAAGGAGAAGATCATGTCAAACGAAATAGCGAAAAAGGCACTTGGCATTGTGACCAAGGTGCTGACGTGGATCCTCATAGCAGCCACGGTTTCTATGATGATCTTCACCATATTTTCGACACTCACCTTTGACAAAAACGATCGAAGCCTTTTCGGTATCAGGTTTTACATCGTTTTGACCGACTCTATGAGCCCGTCGGAAAACAACAAGGACGACAAGATCCACTTCAATGCAGGTGACATCGTTCTGATCAAAAACGTAAAGGATCCCACGGTTCTGCAGCCCGGTGACGTCATCGCGTTCGTTTCGCAAAACGAAGTCAGCTTCGGCGAAACGGTCACGCATATGATCCGCGAGCGCAGAGAGACCACCGACGGCAAGCTGATCGGCTACGTGACCTACGGTACGAACACGGGAACGAACGACCAAACGATCGTTCAGCCCGAATACGTGCTCGGTCAGTATACGGGCAAGCTCCCCGGTGTAGGCAATTTCTTCGCGTTTTTGAAGACGACTCCCGGTTATATCGTGTGCATTCTGGTTCCGTTTTTACTGTTGATCCTGTATCAGGGTGTCAACACCGTCCGCCTGTTCAAGCGTTACAGACGCGAGCAGATGGAGGAAATGGATAAGGAGCGCGCGCAAATTGACGAGGAGCGTAAGCAATCTCTGGAAATGATGCGCGAATTGCAAGCCCTGCGCGAGCAGCTCGCCGCACAGCAATCGGGAGCGCAGGTCGCGCCCATGAATGGATCAGAATCAACGGCAGCTGCAGGCGAGGCAACCCCCGCAGCACCTGCTTCGAATGACTCTGAAGAGAACAAAGACTAAACATAGTTCTTCGTAAGAAGAACGTCTTAGAGAGGATTAAAAATGAAAAAAACATATTCTACGAAAAAAGCCTTGATTGTAAGCGCGCTTTCGCTGTTCCTTTGCATTGCGATGCTTGCAGGCTCCACCTTTGCGTGGTTCACGGACTCCGTGAAGAGCGAGAACAACATCATCCAGACCGGTAATCTTGACGTTGCGATGTACTGGGCAGAGGGTGGCAAGGATGTTCCCGCAGTAGGCGATGCAGCTTGGATCGACGCTTCCAAGGGCGCTATATTCAACCATGGCAACTGGGAGCCCGGCTATACTCAGGCAAGACACATTCTGATCGCCAACGAGGGCAGCCTTGCACTCAACTACAGGTTGCGCATCGTAGCCAACGGCGCTGTCAGCAAGCTTGCTGACGTCATCGACGTTTACTACGTAAAGGACACGACCCAGGCGATCGGCCGCGACCTTAAGGGCTGCACCAAGATCGGCACCCTGACCCAGGTTTTGGGCACTGCCTTCAACCTTTCCAATACCGTTAACGGCAGCTTGACCGCAGGCACTACCAACACATGGAGCCTGGTGCTTAAGATGCAGGAGACCGCTGATAACGATTATCAGAGCATGGATCTTGGCTGCACCTTCTCTGTTGAGCTGACCGCTACTCAGATGGCACATGAGGAAGATAGCTTCAATGAGAAGTACGATGAGCAGGCTCCCATCGCCGATGTTCCCGCCGCTCTGGTAAGACCTCTGGTCGAGCTTGCCGTCAGCACCGACGGACCTTTGACCAACCAGGTCGGTGGCGTCGATCTTTCTACGCTCGGCGTTGGCGAGCTTGACGTGGGCTACAAGTTCGAGCCCACTATGTCCCTTGAGGAAGCTAAAGAGTCCGCTTACAGATATTGGCATGCTGACTTTGTCGTAAAGGCAGACAGCAATGTGGCTGCCAACAGCATGGCATTGGCAGGCTACTACAATGCATGGTGTCAGTATAATGATAACAAGTGGATCGCTCTGGTATCTCCCGAAGATATTGCCGCCAACACCGAGATCCGTCTCGTTAATTCTATGGGCGGCGGTGGAATCACCGTAAACTGGGAGGAACTTTGTAACTACGGCAACGACGGCATTGGCTTCCAGTGCGGTGCCGTTGACGTTGACGGCTCCAACGAGGGTACCACCATCACCGTTGAGTTGCGTATGTATGAGACCTATCCCGAGGGTCAGTGCCCCGAGGATCACAACGGTCATAAATCCAAGAACTGCGAGACCGGTAACTACATCACCGTTGGCGTATTCACCCACACCTTTGGCGGTGATTACGAGACGCTTGATGACGGCACCGTGGTATTCAATCAGCTCGAGGGCGGCGTTGTTCTTTACGACACCTCCGATGTGACTGCAACCGACTACACCGTTCCCGCAGGCGTAACCGCGTTTGGTGCTGGTAGCATTAACGGCAACTTCAAGACCGTTACGATTCCCGCAACCGTTACCGACTTTGCTGCAACGGGTGTCAGCGCAACCGGTGCAAGCGGCGGCGCGTTCAAGGGCTCTGCCGTTGAAACCGTTGTACTTTCCGAGGGCATGACCGAGATTCCCGCAGCCGCGTTCAACGGCGCGAAGAACCTCAAGTCCGTGAACATTCCTTCCACCGTTGATACCATCGGTGTAAACGCATTCAGACAGACCGCTATTACGGAGCTGACCATTCCCGCTACTGTTAAGAACATTAGCACTGGTTCTTTCCGTGATATGACCGCTCTTACCAAGGTAACGGTTGAAGGTAACGTAGCATTTGAAAACTATGCGTTCAGATCTGTTCCCAACCTGACCCAAGTTTATCTGCTAGGTGACGACGTAACCTTTAACGGTAGCCAGTTTGCATGTCACTCCGATAATGGTGACGCAACCGGTATTACCATTTATGTAGCAAACGCAACTGTTGCGGCTCGTGTTTATGCTGCGCAGGCATCGGCATACGGCTATGAGGTCAAGGTCCTCGGCGCTGCCGCTGACGGCTCTGATGCCGATGAGGTTGTTAAGGCGACTAATACTGCCACTCTTAGTAGTGCTATTAACAATGGCACCGAAACCATTGTTCTTGGTGCAGGCAACATTGAAATGCCCAGCAGCAATACAAATGCCAATATTACTATCGCCGGCACCAAGGATACCGTCCTTGATGTGACCAAGGGTGCTTACATGGACAGTGCCAACGTAACCATTACTGGTGTGACGATCAAGACCAGCACCGGTTATGTTATGGATGCAAACGGCAATAAGGGTTCTGACTACGCAGCTCTGTACTCTCCCAACACCACCTATGTCAACTGTACTTTTGTTGGTCCTATGAGAGTGGGTCGTGACGGTGCTAAGTTCATCAAATGCACCTTCACTGAACTGGGCAATGACTACATTTGGACTTACGGTAACGACGTAACCTTCGAGGGTTGTACCTTCAATACCGACGGTAAGGCAATTCTCATTTACAGCGATGGTGGTAACGAGGTTTCTCAGGTTACTGTGAAGGACTGCGTCTTTAATTCCACTCAGGGTGCGAAGGCCGGCGCAATCAATAACCAGAACTGTGCAGCCATTGAAATCCATAACTATGGCAACGGTGTGAATCTGACCACCTCCGGCAATACCTATGATTCCAACTTCTCCGGCGAGTGGAGAATCAAGACCTATGAGTCCGGCAAACCCAAGATCTTTGTTAACGGTGTCGAGTATACCACTATTGCTATCGATGGCAAGACCATGACCATCGATGCTAATAAGGATGTTACTGTTAACGAGTAATTTCTAACTTTCCCCGGTCCACCCCTTCGGGGGTTGGGTGAAAGAAGCCTTCTCCAGCAGGGGGCTGTTGTCGCATAGCGACAACGTTGAGTTTGCTACGCAAACATCACGTGTCACGCGACCGCGTGACGGATGAGGAGAGCCGGTTCGTACAGCACAAAAGGTGTTCTCCTCATCCACCGCAAGCGGTCCCCCTTCTCCGCTGGAGAAGGCTGGGCGAAATCTCAACCCCTTCGGGGGAGGAAAAACCAAACAAAAATCACATTCCTTTATAGTCGAGCGATCGACACAACATACAAGGAGATTATGAAAATGAAAACTATGAAAAGCACGAAGCGCTCGCTGCTGATCAGCGCACTTTCGCTGTTCCTTTGCGTAGCAATGCTTGCAGGAACGACCTTTGCGTGGTTCACGGATAGCGTTTCGTCCAAAAACAACATCATCACGTCCGGTAACCTTGACGTCGAGCTCTACTGGAGTACTGATGCCAAGAACTGGGACAAAGTCGATGAAAACGATGAGATCTTTAAGGATGAGACCCTTTGGGAGCCCGGCCACACCGAGGTCGTTTACCTCAAGGTCGAGAACAAGGGATCTCTCTCGCTGAAGTATCGTCTTGGCGTGAATATCGTTTCCGAGGATAGCGGTATCAACGCGGCAGGCGACGTCTTCTTCCTGTCTGACTACATTCAGATGGGCGTGGATTTCCAAGGCGCTGAAAACAAAGGCCCCTTTGCAGATCGCAAGGCTGCGATCGCCAAGGTCGAAAGCGCCGCAACGAAGATCTCCGCAGGCTACTCCAAGAGCAGCGTTCTGTACTCCGCAAACAATGCAGAGAAGCGGACCAGCGCAGAATACGCAGCACTTGTTGTGTATATGCCTGAAACGGTTGGCAACGTTGCAAACCACCAGACGGGAACCAATCCCCCTGCGATCCAGCTTGGTCTGGACGTCTTCGCAACCCAGTATACATACGAAGAGGACTCCTTCGGTGCTGACTATGACGCAGGCGCACCTTGGGTAGGCGAGGCAGATACGACTTGGTATGATGCTTCCAAGGACGAGTTTACGCTGTCGACCGGCGCACAGCTTGCAGGCCTTGCTGAAATCGTCAACGCAGGCGATTCCTTTGAGAAAAAGACCGTGAAGCTTGATGCTGATATCGATCTGAACAACGTCAATTGGACCCCCATCGGTACAAAGGCAGCTCCCTTTAAGGGCACCTTCCTTGGCCAGGGTCACACCGTTTACAACCTGAAGTCGGTTGGCGAGAAGAGAGTTGGCTTGATCGGTGCAACCTGGGTTGGCGCACACATCGAGGGCGTTAACGTCGTGAACGCATACGTTTCCGGTAACGACTACGTCGGCGTTATCGTCGGCGGCGGTTACCTGGCTGCAAACTGCATCAAGGGTTGCTCTGTTACAAATGCGACTGTTATCGCGATGCCTTATCTGATGGCTAACGGCGAATACGACGGCGGCGCTAAGGCCGGCGCTATCGTTGGTCAGGCTTACAACGGCAGCCTGATCGGCAACACCGTTAAGAACGTGAACATCATGGCTTACAGAGACCTTGGCGGTATCGCAGGTATGCTGGCATTTGACGGCCCCAACGGTGCGGTCGAAGCATCCGGCAACACCGTTGAAAGCGTTAGTTTGAGCTACGTTGGTGTTGCGGGCAAGTATGCTGACAACACGCCCAACCAGAATATGGGTGACATCGTCGGTCGTGTCGGCAACAAGACCGTTGTCGCCAACGACAACAAGGGCGAAGCAGTCAAGAACGAAAAGGATCTTGGCGCTATCATGATCTTCACCCTTGACGAGCTGATCAACTTCGCAAAGGAAGTCAACGGCGGCAACACTTATGTCGGCAAGACCGTTATCCTTGGCGCTGATATCGACCTGTTGAACATGGAGTGGACGCCTATCAACGGCTTCCAGGGTACGTTTGACGGTAATGAGAAGGTCATTTCTAATTTGAAGATCACCGGCAATAAGAGCGACGTTGGTTTCTTTGGCAAGGTCAATGCTGTAGAGATCAGAAATTTGACCGTTCATAACGCGACTGTTTCCGGCCGTTTGGATGTCGGTGTTGTAGCAGGCCATCCTTGGACTGCCAAGTTTACCAACATTGCTGTAACCGGTCACGTAGAGGTCAACGGCTTCGCTTACGTTGGCGGCGTCGGCGGTAAGAATGCTTACGCAAACTGGACCAATGTCACCGTTGACGTTGATGATACCTCTTACGTCAAGGCAATTTCTACTGAGAACGGTAAGAAATACCGCTCCTATGTGGGTGGTGTAGTTGGCTTCAATGGCGAGGGTGCCCACACCTTCAAGAACATCACCACTAACATTGACGTTATCGGTGACGTTTGCGATATCGGCGGTGCTTTCGGTATTGGCCACTACGAAAACAAGTTCGAGAACGTTACCGTTACCGGTAATGTTACCTGCACCGGCAATGCTGACGAGATCGGCGGCATCCTCGGCGTATGGCACAACCAGGACGGCACCTCCGTTCATCTGACCAACTGCAAGTTCACCGGCAAGATCACTGCCGCTGACGGTGCTGTGACCGATTGCGACTTGGTCGGCGGCGCTTACACCACCACCGGTACCGGTGTGCTGGTCATCGACGGCAAGGACGCCGAGGGCAACTGGGCAGTTACCGACACGGCTTCTTTGGAGAGCGCTATCTCCAAGGGCGGCGATGTGAAGGTATACAATGATGTCAAAACTTCCGAAACCATTACCATTGCTGAGGGTGCAGATGTCACCATCGACCTGAACGGCAAGACTGTATCGGGTAACAAAGCCAAGAATAATGGTGCGGTTCTTGTGAATAACGGCACACTTACCATTACCGGCGGTACTATCGCTAACAAAACCACAAACGGCGCTTCTGTTATTGAAAACAAGGGTACTATGACGCTTGACGGTGCAATCGTTGAAGGTGCACCGATGAACCAGAGCGGATATCCTGCATATGCGATATTGAGCTACGGCAAACTCACGATCGAAGAAGGTACTAAAATCCTTGCAAACCGTGGCGGTATTTCCACCTGTAACGAGACAGGTGTGGATTACGGCAAGACCGAGGTTGTCATCAATGGCGGCAGTGTTGTGGTCTCCAATGCGGCTGACGGTCGCAATATGACCCTGCACACCATTTATGCTTATGGTAAGAATACCGAGTTGACCATTAACGGCGGTTATTTTGAAATGGGACATACCTCTACCGGCGGTGCGAGCGTTATTTGTCCCGCAGGTGCGAAAATCAACATCTATGGCGGCGATTTCCGCGATGCTATGGATGATGACACTTGGACGAGTACGGGTAACTTCCAAAACTATATGGGCTATAATGTAGCACTCAATGTTCAGGGTGGTACTTATGACGACAAGACTGTTGCGAAGAATCTCGCGAGCGGCTACGAAGTTGTAGAAGCTAACGGCTTGTACTATGTAGCTGCTAAAGGAACGGCCAAGGCTGCTGCCAGCGCTGAAGAAATGGCTGATGCCATCGAGGCAGGCGCAGATACGGTCATTCTGCCTGCCGGCGACTATGTCATTCCTGCTGCTGCAAAGGGCAAGACCTTGAAGATCATTGGCAATGGCGAGGATACCAAGGTTGCTGTTAAAAAGGTCGGTACCGGTGGTGAGAACTGTGACTACGGTCTGGACGGTTCCACTGTTGTGTTTGAAGATCTTACGATCACCACCAACAGCTCCACTTACATTGGCTATGCCCGTTGCAATGCGACCTACAACAACTGCATCATCAACGGCACTTATACCTTGTATGGCAACAGTGTATTTAATGGCTGCACCTTTAACGTAAGCGGTGACGTTTACAACATCTGGACTTGGGGCGCACCCAATGCCACCTTCAACAACTGTACCTTCAATTCCGACGGTAAGGCATTGTTGCTTTACGGTACGGCAAACACCAATCTGACTGTTAACAACTGCGTGTTCAACGATAACGGCGGTCTCACCGACCTGAAGGCTGCTATCGAGATCGGTAACGATTATGGCAAGTCCTATACGCTTACCGTTAACAACACCACTGTAAACGGCTACGAGATCAACGATAAGGGCATCAATACCGGCTCCACCCTTTGGGCGAACAAGAACTCTATGGGTACCGATAAGCTCAACGTTGTGATCGACGGCGTTGACGTTTACTGATCCTAACCAAAAACCACCCAACCCCTTCGGGGGTTGGGCGGCAATCAAAGAACACAAGGTACACTTGTGCTCCTTGATTGCCGAAGCAAAAATCAAAAGACAAGGAGGAAATGCTTTGAATACACAAAAGAATACCGAAAAGCTCACCGACAAGGCGTTTTCTCGCTTGTGGATCACCTCTATCGTTGGCATCCTGATCTGCATCGCTTGCCTTTGCTCCACGACCTGGGCGTGGTTTAGCGCCGATCAATCGGCAGAGGGCAACACCGTGCAAAGCGGAAACTTTAACCTTGATATTTCGGTCACGAAGGAGCAGAGCTCCTCGACCGTTGAATCAAGAGAGCAGACTCTTGGCGATATCGAGATCACGGAGCTTTCAAACGGAAAGCTGTCTTGCACGCTTGAAAAAGGGCAGTACACGGTCGTTTTGAAGACAACACCGGACACGACGGTCTCCAGGGGCTTTTGTAAGATGATGGTCGGGGAGACGGCATATTACACCGATTCCATCAGCACCGATGCGACGGACTCCTTCACCTTTACACTTGACGTGATCGAGGACGGCACCACGGTCCTCTTCTCGCCCGCGTGGGGCGTTCCCGCCGAGGTGGACGTTGAATGGAACAAAACGCTTCAGATCGGCACTGCAACCACTGTCGCACAGCAAGAAACAGAACAACAAGAATAATCTCAACGGGCTGACCGAATGGTCAGCCCGTTTTCTTTAACAAAACACAAACATTTCGCAAATGCTTCAAAAACAAGAAGGTGGCAAAATAATCGTATAAGATCGGTAAGAGTTTGTGGGAGGGGCAGCTATGAAAAGAAAGTACAGCGTGAGAGCGGGCAACAGAACCGTGGAGCGCGAATACAACTATATTCCCGTTCGGTATATCATCGCCGTTCTGATCACGGTATTGGAGATCGCGGCGATCATCGGCGTGGTGTTTGCGCTGTGTATGTTCGTTCCGTATTTTTATATTTTGTGCTATCTGACCGCATTTGGTTGCGTGATCAAGATCATCGCCTCGGACGACAATCCCGATTACAAGGTGCCGTGGCTGCTTTTTGTGCTTGTTTTGCCGATCGTGGGCTTTATGCTGTACTTTTTGTTCTATTCGCGCAAGCTCCAAAGAAAATTCATCCGGCGCCTGGATGAAATGAAGTGCTATGATTATCAAAGGGAGAGCACCGACCTTGAAAAATCGCTTGCGGCGCAGGATCCGATGGCGGCGTCACAGGCAAGAATGCTGACAGCGATCTCGGGCTCACAGCTTTTCCAAAACACAAGGCAGACCTATTTTCCGCTTGGCGAGGATATGTTTGCCAAGATGATCCCCGACCTAGAGAGGGCAGAGAAATTTATTTTTGTGGAATATTTCATCATAGAGGAAGGAAAATTCTGGAACACGATTTTAGAGGTGCTAAAGCGCAAAGCGGCATCGGGTGTAACAGTGCGCGTGCTTTACGACGATATCGGCTGTATGAGCACGTTGCCCGGCGATTACGCCAAAACGCTTCGCTCGTTTGGGATCGAGGCATCGCCATTTTCCCGTCTGCGTGGCAATGCCGACAGCGAGTTCAATAACCGCAATCACCGCAAGATTTTGGTCATCGACGGCAAGATCGGCTACACGGGCGGTGTCAATATTGCCGATGAATATATCAACGAGGTCGAGCGCTTCGGGCATTGGAAGGACACGGCGCTCCGTCTTGAGGGCGAGGCGGTCTTTGAGCTGACGCGGCTTTTCCTTTGCGATTACGGCATCAACGTCAAAAAGCTCCCCGCGGACGATTTTTTCTATTATCCGGCGCAAGAAGAAGGGGATGGGGCAGAAGGATACCTGATCCCCTTTGGAGACGGTCCAAGGCCTTTGTTTTCGCACCGTGTTGGCAAAAACGTGATACAAAATATGCTGAACGCCGCGACGAACTATATGTATATGACAACGCCCTATCTTGTCATTGACAACGACCTTTGCACCAGCATCGAGTCCGCCGCGCTGCGCGGCGTGGACGTGCGCATCATCGTGCCGCACGTTCCCGATAAAAAAATAGTCTTCGGCATCACGCGCAGCTTTTACAAACGGCTTTGCGACGCGGGGGTCCGCATTTATGAGTACACCCCCGGCTTCATTCACGCCAAGAGCTATATCGCAGATGACACCTATGCTATGATCGGTACGATCAATCTGGATTACCGAAGCCTTGTACACCACTTTGAAAACGGTGTCTGGATGTACAAGACCGATGCCATCAAGGATCTGAAGGAGGATATTGAGGATACCTTGGCAAGATCTGTTGAGGTCGCGCCCGACGCGGTAAAGGCAAGACCCATTGTACGCTTTATCCGATCGCTCGTCAAAATTTTTGCGCCGATGCTGTAAAGCGCATTTATAACATTTTACAAACATTTATTTAGCAAAACACAAAAAACACTTGTGTAAAATAAAGACATCAAAAGAAAATCAAGCAAAAATACAAAGAAAACGAAAAGGAGATTTTTACAATGGGAATCAAAGCATTTTTCAAAAACGCATTCAAGGATATGAAGAACAGCGCAAAGGCGCAGCACGAGGTAGACAAGGCGGAGCTTGAGGTTGCAAAGGCAGATGCAAGAGCGAGCTTTGAGGAAAACAGAGGCCACAACACCTACGCCAAGGCAAAGGCTGATGCAAAGAAGAGCTGGGATGACGCGCATATGAGCCCCGCTGAGAGAGCCGAGCGCGAGCAGGAGGCGCGTGACGCGAAGATCGCCGCGGCGAAGACAAAGACCGAGGAAGCAAACGCCCGTTTGGAAGCTGCAAAAAAGCAAGACTAACAAAACGCAAACATTTCGCAAAAGAATCAAAAACAACGATACGGTATCCTATATTCGCAACCAAACAACGAAAAGGAGAATATGATGAACAAGAACGATCAGCAGTTTATGGCACAAAAAATTCGCACGCAGTATATGGAAAAGGAGCCCTCGGAGCTCGATGCACTCCGCGCGCTTGATACCAAGGTCAAGCGCCCCGCAAACATTTTTGCCTATGTATTCGGCACCATTGGCGCCCTTGTTATGGGCGCGGGGATGAGCCTTTTGATGACAGAGATCGGCACGACACTTGGCTTGGGCAACGTGACGGTGCCCGGGGTCGTGATCGGTATCGTCGGTATGGCAATGGCGCTCGTGAATTACCCGATCTACAAGCGCTTTCTTGGCAGCCGCAAGCAAAAATACAGCGCGGAGATCATCAGACTCAGCGACAATATTATGAACTAAAAGGAGAAAAGACAAATGGGAATCAAAGCATTTTTTAAGAACGCATTCCGCGATATGAAGGAAGACGCCAAGGCGCAGCACCAGGTCGACAAGGCAAATTTTGCCGCCGCAAAGGCAGAATCCAAGGCGCAGTGGGAAGAGGCAAAGGCAATGAGCAGGTCCGAGACGCGCAAGCCCTTGATGCAGGCAAAGCGCGACGCGCAGATCGCCGAGGCGCAGAAGCGCCAGGCCGAAGCCCAGGCACGCATTGATGCCGTCAGCAAAAAGTAAGATACACAAAACAGAAGCGAAGCGCAAAACCGCGCTTCGCTTCTTTCTGTCAAAAATCCATTATAAAAATTGATTACAAAAAGTCGGTACTCCCCAAAGGCTCCCTTGTCGCAAAACAAAGAAGCCTTTGGCTTCTTTTTGAAGAACGCGTTGCGTTCTTCGTGGAGCATATCGCGAAGCGACTGAAGGATTGTTTTTTGGGGTGTGTACAATCCCTCCGCCTCGTTCCTCGGCACCTCCCTTTACACAAGGGAGGCTTACAAAAAATCCGCTTTGTGTAAAATAGCGAGCCCAATTCTATATATTGATTTTTTACCCACAAGTGAAGCGCAAACGGCGTTTCGTTTGTGCTTTTTTAAAGAAAAAGAGAGGGCGCAAACAAAACTTTAACATTTATGTGCTATAATAAAGTAAATTGGTGAAATTTTGCCGTTGGAGGTGCAAACATGTTCAAAATTTTGGTCGTTGAGGACGATAGAGATCTGAATCGCAGTGTCTGCTCTTTTTTGAACCAAAGCGGATATGAGGCGGTCGGATGCCTTGGCGCCGAGGAGGCCTATGACGAAATGTATAAGACCACCTTTGACCTGATCGTGTCGGATATTATGATGCCCGGTGTCGACGGCTTTGAGTTTGCCAAAACGGTGCGCTCGCTGAGCAGTGACATTCCGATCCTGTTTATGAGCGCTCGGGACGATTTTGCCTCCAAGCAGCGCGGCTTTCGCATCGGCATTGACGACTATATGACAAAGCCGATCGATCTTGACGAGCTGTTTTTGCGCATCGGCGCGCTGCTGCGCCGTTCGAAGATCGCATCCAGCCGCCGCCTTGAGGTCGGCAAATTCGTCATGGACGCCGATGAGCGCACAGCGGTCCTCGACGGTGAGGAAATTGCGCTGACGGTCAGGGAATTTGACCTGCTTTACAAGCTCTTGTCCTATCCCAAAAAGACCTTCACCAGAACCCAGCTGATGGATGAGTTCTGGGACGTCGACACGCAAACAAGCACACGTACGGTCGATGTTTATATGACAAAGCTGCGCGCAAAGCTTGCCAATTGCAGCGATTTTGAAATACAGACCGTGCACGGACTTGGCTACAAGGCGGTGATCAAGTGAGCAGGGATATCAGAGTCAAAAAAACATTGCGCGCGGTCAATCATTTCGTCATTTTCTTTTTGATGGTTGCCTTCATCGTTTCTTGCTGTATGCTGCTTTTTCTCAATACAATGACGAGATCGATGGGGATCGAGCTGACAAGCGATAATATCGAGCTTGCGGCAAAGATCACGATGCTCAACGTCGTGATCATCACGGCGCTTTTTACCGTTTTGGATCACGCGAGAAGGAAGATCACCGTCGAGCGCCCCACGCAAAAGATCATCGAGGCGGGTCGCAAGGTGATGGAGGGCGATTTTTCGGTACGTATCGAGAATTTGACGTCGATCGGCACCGAGGACCCTTTTCAAGAGATCGCCGAATGCTTCAACAAAATGGCACAGGAGCTTTCCTCGACCGAGACCCTGCGCACCGATTTTGTGGCAAACGTTTCCCACGAAATGAAGACACCGCTTGCAGTTATGCAAAATTACGGCACACTTTTGCAAGCGCCCGAGCTTTCCGAGGAAAAGCGGATCGAATATGCGAAAGCGCTGACCGATGCATCCCGCCGTCTTGCCGATATGATGACAAATATCCTAAAGCTGAACCGCCTCGAAAATCAGCAGATCACACCGACCTGTGAGCACTATAACCTTTCCGAGCAGGTTTGTGAATGCTTGCTTGGCTTTGAGGCGGCGTGGGAGAAAAAGGAGCTGAATATCGAGACCGATATTGAGGAGGATGTCTGCATTTCTTCCGATGCCGAAATGATGAGCCTTGTGTGGAACAACCTCTTTTCCAATGCCATCAAATTTACAGAAAAGGGCGGAACGGTATCGATTTTTCTGTACACAGAAGGGGATCACGCCGTTGTAAAGGTCAGCGATACGGGCTGCGGAATCTCCGCGGACGTTGGCAAGCATATGTTTGACAAATTCTATCAGGGCGATACCTCGCACGCAACGCAGGGCAACGGCCTCGGCCTCGCGCTTGTGAGACGCGTGATCGACATCACGGAAAGTGATATTTCGGTCGAAAGTGAGCTGGGTAAGGGCACGACCTTTACCGTGAGGATAGGGAGGTGCTGTGATGGCGTGGAAGCGGCTCGTTAAAGCGCTGCTCTATCCGCATATAGCGGTGATGCTTGCCCTTGTGCCGATCGCGATCGCTTTGCTGATCTATGCAATGGCGGTGCTCGGCAGTGACTCGGTCGTGGCCATTCTCGCCTACGTGCTTGCGGCATACACCCTGACGGTATGGTGTCTCAAAATCCCATACCTGATCCGCTTTTTTAAAGCCTTCAAGCGCGAAAACAAATACGTGCAGCGCTGGCTTTGTGATGAGCGCTTGCGCGTGAACGTGTCGCTTTACGGATCACTTTTTTGGAATACGGCATACGCCGTTTTTCAGCTTGCTATCGGGATCTATCACGGCTCCTTCTGGTTCTGCTCACTGGCGGTCTATTATATCTGCCTTGCCGCAATGCGCTTCTTTTTGCTACGGCACACGGCAAGATACAGAGCAGGCGAGCAGATGCGCGCCGAGCTCTTGCGCTATCGCGCCTGTGCGATCTGGTTCCTGCTATTGAACCTGGTGTTATCGGTGTTGGTCTTTTTTATGGTTTATTTCAACAGGACCTTTGTGCATCACGAGATCACGACCATCGCGATGGCGGCATATACCTTTACGACCTTTACGGCGGCGATCGTCGGTATGGTCAAATACAGAAAATACAATAGCCCCGTTTACTCAGCATCCAAAACGATCAGCTTTACCGCGGGCTGCGTGTCGATGCTGACCTTGGAATCCACGATGCTGAACACCTTCGGTGCGACAAGGGAGGGCTTTCGCCGGATGATGCTGGCGCTCACGGGTGCGGCGATCGCCGCGATCCTTATTTTCCTCGGAGCTTATATGATCGTGACGGCGACAAAGAAATTGAAAGAAATTGAGAGTGAAGGAAATGGAGCAGAATAACAAAAACGGCTTTTCTTATACCTATTCCGCAAGGGAGCAGGAGGAGATCAGGCGTATTCGCAAAAAGTACGTTTCGAATGAGGCCGAGAGCAAAGAGGATAAAATGGAGCGACTTCGCCGCCTGGATGCAGGCGTGACGACAAAGGGAACGGTGTTTTCGCTGATCGTCGGCATCATCGGCGCCTTGATCCTTGGCACGGGGATGAGCTTTGTGATGACCGATCTTGGCAACGTTTTTGAAAGCAAGATGCTTGCTATGGTGATCGGCATTTTGATGGGGTTTGTCGGTGCCGTCGGTGTGGCGCTTGCCTATCCCTTGTATAATTTTATCACCCGAAAAGAACGTCAGCGCATCGCGCCCGAGATCCTGCGCCTTACCGAAGAATTGACGAAATAAAAAATCAGTCCCGATCATTGATCGGGACTGATTTTTTGCATACGTTCTCGTTTTTTTCAGATCTTGATATTCATATCGACCATTTTTTGTCGGATCGCGCGATAGGCGATCTCGGCATCCTCGATTTTCATCACCGCTTCCTCAAACGGGCAGATGCCGTCCCCCTTGCGATTGATGATATGGCTTGTTTTGGCTTCATATTCGACCAAAACGCCGTGCTGCTGCAAAAGCGCCAGGGCGGGTGCGCTGATCACGCGGGCGTACACGGCGCTGACACCAAGCAACAGATAAAGGAACGCCGCACCCTTGCCAACGACCTTGTCCGCCGCCGAAAAGCCGCGCAGATCAAGCCCCGATTCCAGCCAAGCCGCCAAGGGCTTTACCCCTCGCTCAAAAGAGGTGTAGGTGCTTTCCCCACGGCACAAAGCACAGGTACAGTCCTTTGAAGCCAATACGGCTTTCGCTCTTTCCAGATCGGTCATTTTTTCAGCCTCGCCACAAAGTCGGTCATCATTTCGCTGATCTTGATGTTCTGCGGACAGACCGCCTCGCAGGCTCTGCACCCGATGCAAGCAGAGGGCTTTTTCTCCTCGGGCATCGCGCCGATCGCCATGGGCGCAAGGAAGCCGCCACCCGAGTAAACGTGCTCGTTGTAAAGCTCGATCAGATTGGGGATATCAAGCCCCGTTGGGCAGTATTCCGTGCAATAGCGGCAGGCGGTGCAGGGCAGTGTGCTTTTCGCGGTCATCGCGCGCGCCACGTCAAACAGCTTTTGTATCTCGTCATCGGAAAGCGGCTTTTCTTCCTTGTATGTGGCAATATTTTCGGCAAGCTGCTCCATATTGGACATACCCGAAAGCGTGACTGTGACCTCGGGGATCGACTGCAGAAAGCGGAATGCCCACTCCACGGTGCTTGCCTCGGGGCGCAGCGCCTTCAATTGTGCCTCGTAGTCGGCTTCAAGCACTGCCAGCTTGCCGCCGCGAACGGGCTCCATCACCCAGATCGGGATCTGCTTTTCGCGCAGCAGCTCGACCTTTGCTTTGGCGTTCTGCATTTTCCAATCCAGCCAATTGAGCTGGATCTGGCAGAACTCCATATGCTCGCCGTACGCATCAAGAAAGCGCTGAACGGTTTCGAGCGTGCCGTGCGTGGAAAAGCCGATATGGCGGATACGTCCCGCCTTTTTTTGTTCAAGCATATCATTCATAATGCCGTATTGCGGATCAAGATAGGCATCGACGTTTAGCTCACACAGATTGTGGAACAGATAAAAATCAAAGTACTCGACCCCACAGCGCTCCAGCTGCTGTTCAAATATTTCTTTGATCTTTCCCATATTGTTCAAATCGTAACCGGGAAATTTGCTTGCAAGATAAAAGCTCTCGCGCGGATAAGCCTTCAGCAGCTCGCCAAGCACCACTTCCGACGTGCCGTGGTGATAGCCCCAGGCGGTATCAAAGTAATTGACCCCCTGACGTATCGCGTAATCGATCATTTCGCGCGTGGCGTCCTTGTCTATTTTCTTGCTGCCATCCTTGCAAAGAGGAAAGCGCATGCAGCCCATTCCCAGGGCTGAAAGCTTGATATCCTGAAAATTTTTGTAGATCATCCCATTCACACTCCGTCATTATTGTAATTTGAGCCATATACCACCAAAAGTATAACACAACACAGCAAAAAAATCAATGCTGTTAAAGAACGGTTGACAAGCCCGAAAAAATACGGTATAATATTATTCGCCAAAGCGAGCAATAATCACTCGCTTTGGCGAATAATACAAAAACGGTATTTTCGGGGGAGGAGCTCACCGTATGGAATACTTGAAAATAGACGAAGCCGCAAGGAAATGGGCGATCGGCGTGCGCCGCGTGCAGATCCTTTGTGCCGAGGGGAAGATTGAGGGGGCGGTGCGCTTCGGTCGTTCCTGGATGATCCCGAAGGACGCGAAAAAGCCCGTGGACGGCAGGACCAAGGCAGGCAGAGCTCACGTAAATGAGGATATGCCCCTGCCTCGCAAAACCCCGTTTCTTTATATGACCGACCTCTATCACACACCCGGAACCGCCGATGCGGTGGGCGAAAGCCTTGCCTACAATCACGAGGCGCAGGTGCTGTTTGAAGCCGAGGTCGCCTACTCGAGAGGGGAGATCGACAAGGTTTATGAGAGCGCAAATTACCTGCTCGGAAAGCACTCGGGCTTTTATGCCGTGCAGTCGGCGGGTATGCTGCTGGCACAGTGCGCGGTCTGGAAGGGTGATATCAATATGTGGCGCCGTGCCAAGGTGCATATTGCCGAAGCACCCGCCAAAAACGATAACGACCGAGATGTGATGCAGCTTGCCATCAGCGCGGTAGATATTATGGTATATAATGTGGAAAACTTCCCGGAATGGTTCAAAAAAGGCAGATTCGAGCCAATTCACAAGGATGCGTATCCTGCGGCGAAGGTCTATTATGCCAAATATTTGTACGCGCTCGGCTATGCTGTGGCAATGGGTCTTGTCAAGGTGGAGGGAACGCAGGGTCTTTACATTATGTCGGTCATCTCGTTTTCGGTAGAGCCGATGATCTCCTGGGCAAGAGCGAATAACAGCATTATGTCCGAGATCTATCTGAGGCTGACCTGCGCCGCGATCTACCACAACTGCGGCAAGGAGGAGGATGCGATCTATCACATTGACAAAGCCATCGAGTTGGCTCTCCCCGACAGATTCTACGGCGTTCTTGCCGAATATTGCCGTGCGCTGGATACGCTGATGGAAAAGCGGTTGTCCCTTGTTGATGCGAGCGCTTGGGCAGAGATCAAAAAGCTCTATAAGATCTATAATGAGGGTTGGTCAAAGCTCTCGGGAACGGTTCGGGGAAAGAAAATCTTGACCACACTTTCCGCAAAGGAGCGCGAGGTCGCCAAGCTCGCGGCGTTCGGTATGAGCAATCAGGAGATCGCCGACAACCTCGGTCTGTCGCTTTCCATCGTCAAGCAAGCCATCCGCATCGTCAGCGAAAAATCCGGCCTGCCTCGTTCCGGCTTTGCCGCTATTCTTTGATAGCGGCAAAGCCGGAACGAAATGCAAAATGCAAAGTGCAAAATGCAAAATTGAAGAGAGCATAATGGAAAATATAATTGAAAATAAGAGCTTTGAGTTTGCCGTAAGAATTGTAAAGCTGTATCAGCATTTAACAGAAAGTAAAAAAGAATTTGTTATGTCTAAGCAGCTATTGCGTAGTGGAACAAGCATTGGCGCAAATGTGAGCGAAGCACAAAAGGGACAAAGCAAGGCGGACTTTAATATGAAAATGAATATCGCCTTGAAGGAAGCAAATGAACAGAATATTGGTTAAGACTTCTTCACAGAACCGATTATTTAACAAAGCCGGAATTTGAAAGCATAGAAAAAGATGCGAAGGAAATCATCGCGATCTTAGTGTCAATTTGCAAAAAAAACGAACCACTGATTTTGCATTTTGCACTTTGCATTTTGCATTCAATATATCTTTTTCCCCCAAAAAAAGATATATTGGAGCGCCAAAATATGTATCAAAAAACTGCTTTTTAGGTAGTACCGCACATCAAAAAAATCTGCTATACTGTTAACAACGACAGCAAAGCAGATTTTTTATTTTGCACTTTGCATTTTGC
>JAGALS010000051.1 GCA_017625065.1 Clostridia bacterium
CCGAAGGCGAGTTCATGCCTTTGCTCAGGATGACACGATAGCCCGAAGTTTTCGGTAATTTGCGAAGCAAATCGATGGCGTTTAGCCATCGCGAAAACTTCATCTGCTTTGCAAAAGGCAAAGCTGGCTCAGGATGACACGATGAATGAAACAAAGCGTGTCATGGTATGACAACGTAGCCGTGGGACAGCGCACAAGCCCCGAACAAAAAATCGGCAAGCGGAAAACACTTTATTTGACTGTTTTTCTGTATTCGCTCATGTTAGCCCATTAAAAAAATCCATGGTTTTTTAAAATTTTTTAAAAAAGGTTTCGTTTTTGAAAGAAATGTGATATTATTAAAATAAGTCCATATCCGGATGTAGTTATATCCCATATTTGAAATTTTGTCAAGACGGAGGTGCCGTATGTCAAGCTACACAAGAAGAAAAACACCCGGTAACACAGATTGGTTCGTTCACGATAGGTTCGGTATGTTTATCCATTGGGGGCTTTACAGTATGTCCGCCCGCGCCGCGTGGGTGAAGAAGGATGAACGCATGACGACCGAGCAGTACAGTAAGTATTTCAAGTATTTTAACCCCGATATGTACGACGCAAAGGAGTGGGCAAGGCGTGCGAAGGAGGCGGGCATGAAATACGCGGTCATGACCACGCGCCATCACGAGGGCTTCAGCATGTTCGACACGCAATACAGCGATTACAAATGTACCAACACGCCCGCGGGCAGAGATCTGATAAGAGAGTACGTGGATGCCTTCAGAGCCGAGGGACTGAAGATCGGCTTTTACTATTCGCTGCTGGATTGGTACCATCAGGACTATACCTTGGACAAATATCATCCGCAGTTCAATATCGCGGACGGCGACGCCTTCAACGAGGGACGCGATATGCACAGATATGCCGAATTCATGCGTAATCAGGTGAGAGAGCTGCTGACCAATTACGGCAAGATCGACATTCTTTGGCTCGATTTTTCCATTCCGCCCGCCGCAAACGACCGTCCCTGCTGGCAAGCGAAGGGCGCTGAGGAATGGGAAGCGGAGGAGCTGATCAAGCTGGCGCGCTCGCTCCAGCCCGACATGATCATCAACAACAGAGCCGACCTTGAGCAGGATATCTGGTCGCCCGAGCAGTACCAGCCCATGGAATGGGTGCGCCATCAGGAAACGGGAGAGCTGGTCACTTGGGAGGCGTGCCAGACCCTTGCGGGCACGTACTCGTGGTGCTATCGCCGTGATGAAGGGGCGTGGAAATCGCCCGAAATGCTGATTCAAATGCTGATCAATACCGTGAGCTGCGGCGGCAATCTCTTGATGAACGTGGGCCCCACGTCAAGAGGCTATTTAGACGATCACGCCAACGTCGCGCTTGACGTCTACGCGAAATGGATGAAGTACAACGGGCGCTCGATCTATGGCTGCACGAAGGCTGAGCCCGAATTTGTCGCGCCGAGAGGGTGCAGACTCACGCAAAGCGAGGACGGCAAGCGGCTTTACGTGCACATGATGGAGTATCCGTACAAATTCTTGGAGATACCCGGGTTTGAGGGCAAGGTCGATTACGCGCAATTCCTGCACGACGGCAGCGAGCTCAGAATACGCGAGGTCGAAATCGGGCACTTTAGCGAAGGACTGACAAAGAGAGAGAAGAAGCTGGTCATTTTGCTCCCGCTCGCCAAGCCCGATATGATCGTTCCCGTTATCGAGCTGTTTCTGAAGTAACTGAATAGGCAAAAATCGGCTGCTTGGTCAAACCAAGCAGCCGATTTTATTGTAGCTTTGGCGCCAAAAACACCACCTGAGGTGGTGGAATGAAGAGCTTTAGTCATAGGTTCTCCCTATGGGAGATTGCTCCACGTTGTCGCAAAGCGACAACGTGAGTTTGCTACGCAAACGTCCCCTCGCGGTCCGCATCTGCGATAAACCAAGGAACAACGCACAAACCGTCATCGTGTCATCCTGAGCGAAACACGCACTCGCAGAAAGCGAGTGCTGTGGAGTCGAACTTTTGCGGGTTGAGGAATGAACTCGCCGAAGGCGAGTAACTGGAGATTTTGCGGCGGCAACGCCGCCGATTTGCAAAGCAAATTACCAAAATCTCTATCCGAACAAGCAAAAGCGAGGAGCGATAGCGACGAAGGGATCTCCGATGGATATACAATAGCTCTCGTGCGCAAAGTTACATTTGCCAAAATAAAGCCATCAAAGCTCCATGCGAGACCCCAAAACGCTTTGCGTTTTGCTCGTGAAAGCGCGCAATTTGTTGCACGCTTTCACTCGTTCGACTCCGCAAACACCGCACCGTGGTGTTTGCTTCG
>JAGALS010000052.1 GCA_017625065.1 Clostridia bacterium
CATCCTGAGCAAAGGCATGAACTCGCCTTCGGCGAGTAACGGGAGTTTTTGCGGCGGCTAAACGCCACCGATTTGCAAAGCAAATTACCAAAAACTCTTGGCGTAAGCCCGCGTCGAACTTTTGCGGGTTGAGGGCTATGCCCGAACAAGCAAAAGCGAGGAGCGATAGCGACGAAGGGATCTCCGATGGATATACAATAGCTCTCGTGCGCAAAGTTACATTTGCCAAAATAAAGCCATCAAAGCTCCATGCGAGATCTCGCTCGCTTCGTTCGCGTTTTTGTTTGCCTACCACGGCAAACAAAAATTCGACTTCGTGGAGGTTGTTTTGCGGTACGTAGCCGCATAACAACATCTCTCCACTCCGCTCAAGATGACGCATCGAGCTTTTCTGCTTCGCCTTTAGCGAAGCTGGCTCCCGCCGCATTGTGAAAGCCATGCACCCTTGTTCTCGGCGGCAGCAAGCCACCGCCCTACAAGGCATCCGTCATCCGCGACCAACTACAAAAAACGCACAAACCGTCATCGTGTCATCCTGAGCCAGCTTTGCCTTTTGCAAAGCAGATGAAGTTTTCGCGATGGCTAAACGCCATCGATTTGCTTCGCAAATTACCGAAAACTTCGGGCTATCGTGTCATCCTGAGCAAGGGCATGAACTCGCCTTCGGCGAGTTCATGCTTCGCTCAGGGTGACGCATGAGGCTGTGCCCTGCGCTCAGGGTGACGCACAAATCGTAACGCACCCTTCATTTTTTAAAAAATTTTTCTCCTTTTGCTTGCAAACCCCCTCTGCGTATGCTACAATACAATCAAGGCAAATTTGCCTTTTATACGCAACAAGGAGAAGCTAAAATGAAATGCTCCGACATCAACATTCGCGATCCCTTTGTCCTCTATGAGGACGGCACTTACTATATGTACGGCACGCGCGCCGCGCATTTCGGTCAGAAAACGGGCGGCTTTGACGTTTACACCTCCAAGGATCTTGAAAATTGGAGCGCCCCGCACGCTTGCTTCGATTCCGACCTGCACGGCATGAACGTCGGCGTCAACTGGGCGCCCGAGGTGCATAAATACAAGGGTGCGTACTATATGTTCGCCACCTTTACAAGAAAGAGCAACGGCTTGCGCGGCACCTTCGCCCTCAGATCGGATAGCCCCCTCGGTCCCTTCGTGCCGCACAGCAAAAAGCAGCTGACCCCCGACGATTGGGAATGCCTTGACGGCACGCTTTTTGTGGACAAAAACGGCACACCGTATATCGTTTTTTGTCACGAGCACACCCAGATCATCGACGGCACGATCTGCTATACTGCCCTTTTGGATGACCTCACCGAGGCTGTGGGCGAGCCCGTGACGCTGTTCGCGGCGTCCGAGTGCGAGTTTGCGGATCTGCATTCCAGCGGTCATTGGGTGACCGACGGGCCTTTCCTGCTTCATAGCAAAAACGGCGAGCTTTTCATGCTCTGGTCCTCGTTTATCAAGGGGAAATACGCCGAAATGATGGTCAAGTTCAACGACAAGACGCTCGGCAAGGATCTTACGCATCTCCCCCCACTGGTCGACAGCGACGGCGGTCACGGTATGATCTTTTGTGACGGACAAAGGTCCTATCTGACCTACCACACCCCCAACAAAAAGGAGTGCGAGCACCCCTTCTTCGTCGAAATCGAGATCGGCGAGGACTTCATTCGCTTGAAATAAACAAAAAGGAGAGATACGATGTCTACGAAGCTATTTTACAACCAATTCGTAAACGACTGGATGCACGCCCTGCCCCTTGGCAACGGACGGATCGGCGCAATGGTATTCGGCAACCCCGACCTTGAAACGATCGAGATCAACGAGGAATCGCTCTGGAGTGGGCGGCAGATCAAGGAAGCCTATCACGCCACGCCCGAGGTGCTTGAACAGATCCGCAAGCTGATCGCTGAGGAGCGCTTGCAGGAGGCAACGGCTCTTTGCACCGACACCTTTTTGTCCGATCCCCCAAGAGTCCGCTTTTTTGAAAGCTTTGGTGAGATCCTTTTGGATTTTGCCGACAAGAGCGAGTACACCGACTACCGCAAAGAATTGGAGCTTGCCGACGCCGTTGCCACGGTGCAATGGAAAAAGGGCGGCACCGGCTACCAAAGCGAGAGCTTTGTCAGCGCCAAGCACGACCTGCTTGTGTACAAAATTTCCACAAACGGTACGCCTTTTTCCTGCAAGCTCACCATGAAGCGCGGGCAGGACGCCTATACCGCCGCGATCTGTGACGACACGCTTTTGCTCAACGGCCGCGTTACTTATTTTGGCGAGCAACAATACGGCGCGGGCGATGAGGGCATGGCGTTCGGCGCGATGCTGAGGATCGACACCGACGGCGTGAAGACGGCGGAGCATGACGCCCTTACCGTGACTGATGCCACCTATCTTGTCGTGTACGGCGCGTTTGCGACCAATTATAACGTAAAAACCTTTGACGTTGACGAGTCGATCGACTACCGCGCGGCGCTCCGTGCCCGTATGGACGCGATCAAAGCCCTTTCCTATGAGCAGATCAAAAAAGCGCACGTCAACGAGCATCACGCCTGGTTTGGCAACCACCTGCTGACGCTGGAGGGCGCCGATTACAGCGACATCCCCACAAACGAGCGCCTGCGCGCTGTGAAGGAGGAGGGTCGCTCCGATCCCGATCTCTGTGCCCTTTATTACAACTTCGGGCGCTATCTGCTGATCGAAAGCTCGGGTAAATTCGCCACGCTCCCCGCCAATCTGCAAGGCATCTGGTCGCACGGCTTCCGCCCCGCTTGGGGTGCGGACTACCACACCAACATCAATCTGCAAATGAATTATTGGCCCGCCGAGCCCTGCAATTGCTCAAAAGCCGTGGCTCCGCTTTCGCATTTTTTGAAAATGCTCAGCATTTTCGGCAAGGATACCGCGCGCGAGCTCTTCTTCTGCGACGGTTGGGCGATCAATCACACCACAGACATATTCGGGCGCACGGGCGTGCACGATCTGGTGGGCTGCGGCTTTTTCCCGATGGCGGGTCCGTGGCTGTGCCTGTCGCTGTGGGAGCATTATGAATTCACAAACGACGAGGCGTATCTGAGCGAGATCTATCCCATTTTGCGCGATTCGTGCCTGTTCGTTTGCGACTATCTGACCACGGGCAAGGACGGGTACCTCGTCACCTCCCCCTCCAATTCCCCCGAGAACAGATTTTATTACACCGAGCCCGACGGCACGCGCCAAAAAAGCATGCTGACCGAGGGCGCGACCTTCGATTTTGAGATGATCTATGCGCTCTTTACCCGCACCGCATACGCCTGCAAGCGCCTTGGTGAGGACGCGGCTTTTGCGCAAAAGCTCAACGACGTGCTTGAAAAGCTGCCCCCCTTGCGCGTCAGCGAGCGCTACGGGACCATCTGCGAATGGATCAAGGATTATGAGGAAAAAGAGCCCGGACACCGTCATATCTCCCATCTGTTCGGCTTGCACCCCTCCGATCAGATCAACGAGACCGATCCCGTGATCTTCGAGGCGGCAAAAAGGACCATCGAGCGCCGTCTTTCCCACGGCGGCGGTCAAACGGGATGGTCGCGCGCCTGGATCATCAATTTCTACGCCCGCCTGAAAGACGGCGACAGTGCGCTTGACTGCCTTTACAACCTGTTCTCCACCAACACCGAGGCGAACCTCTTTGACCTGCATCCGCCCCACATCTTCCAGATCGACGGCAACCTCGGCGCAACGGCAGGCGTTGCCGAGCTGCTGCTCCAAAGCCACCTCGGCACACCGAACGAGCGCATCGTCGAGCTGCTCCCCGCCCTCCCCGCCGAGTGGAAAAACGGCGCGGTACGCGGCATCAAGGCAAGAGGCGACCTTTGCTTTGACCTTGATTGGAAAGACGGTAAGCTCACAAAGGCAACCGTCAGCGGCAAAAAGGGTGCCACGCTGCGCCTGAAGCTGAAGGGCGAAGCCCCCACGGCAAGCGATGCCTGCACCGTGGAAAGCGACATCCTCTGCTACCGCTTCAAGGATTCACCTCTTACCCTTCATTTTCATTAAATTGTGTTTCAAATACGGGGGAGCAGCCGTCGTGCCGACGGCTGCTCCCTTTCTGTTTTCTTCCTTTTATTATATATGGCGTTCTCCAAAGACTTGTACGCTATTCGATCGTGTATCGCGGATGCGCGATGTCTTGTAGGGCGGTGCGCTGTTCCACCGTCTGCGTGTCATCCTGAGCCAGCTTCGCCAAAGGCGAAGCAGATGAAGTTTCCGCAATGGCTAAACACCATTGATTTGCTACGCAAATTACCGAAAACTTCGGGTGAGCGTGTCATCCTGAGCGTAGTCGAACTTTTGCGTAGCGAAATGAGCGAAGCAAAAGCGCGAGGCGTCAGCCGCCGCGGGATCTCGTATGGAATTCCAATAGCTTTCGTGCGCAGAGTTACATTTGCCAAAATAAAGCCATCAAAGCTCCATGCGAGACCCCAAAACGCTTTGCGTTTTGCTCGTGAAAGCGCGCAATTTGTTGCACGCTTTCACTCGTTCGACTCCGCAAACACCGCACCGTGGTGTTTGCTTCG
>JAGALS010000053.1 GCA_017625065.1 Clostridia bacterium
ATGACACGATAGCCCGAAGTTTTCGGTAATTTGCGAAGCAAATCGATGGCGTTTAGCCATCGCGAAAACTTCATCTGCTTTGCAAAAGGCAAAGCTGGCTCAGGATGACACGCTGACTTGTAGGGACAGGCGTCCCCGACTGTCCGTATTGAGGAAATAGAGAGCCTGCGAGCGTCCGGTCCGCGGATAACGCACAAACTCGTAGAAAGAAGGCAAAAAAAGTGCCCGCCATAAAGGAGAACCACCATGTTTTTACACATCGGTAACAACAAAAATATCAGAGAGCGCGATATCATTGGCATTTTCGATGCCGATACCGCCACCGTGGCAACCGTCACGCGCAAATTTTTGTCGGGGGCGGAAAAAAAGGGGCTTGTGGAATCCTCCACCGAGGAGGTTCCGAAATCCTTTGTTCTTTACAAAAGCAAGGGCGGCTACGCCGTGTGCTTTTCGCAGCTTTCCACAGCGGCGCTGCTGGGGCGAAGCGGCAACGAACAAAATTGAAATTGAAAATAAAAAAGAGTTTTATATAAACGCAAGACAAGGAAGGAAAGAAAATGGCAAACAACGAAGAAACCAGACAGGTTTATGACGACAGCCAAATACAGGTGCTGGAGGGCTTGGAGGCAGTGCGCCGCCGCCCCGGTATGTATATCGGCTCCACCTCCTTACGCGGATTGCACCATCTGGTCTATGAGATCGTCGATAACTCGATCGACGAGGCGCTCGCTGGCAGATGCTCTCACATTGAGGTCGTTTTGCTGCCCGACGGCTCGGTGTCGATCCAGGACGACGGTCAGGGTATCCCCGGCGGTATCCATCCCAAAATGGGCATCCCCACGCTGGAGGTCATCTTCACCGTGCTGCACGCGGGCGGTAAGTTTGACGGCAACGGCTACGAGTTCTCGGGCGGTCTTCACGGCGTAGGTTCCTCGGTCGTGAACGCGCTTTCCGAGTGGATCGAGCTGGAAAGCTGCTATCAGGGCAGACGCTATACCGAGAGATTTGAGCGCGGTGCCGTGGCGCGTCCCTTCTGCGACGAAGGTCCCACCGACAAGCACGGTCTTTACGTGCGCTTCAAGCCCGACGATACCATCTTTGACGATGTGGTATTCAACTACGATACCCTGCTTGAACGCTTGCGTCAGCAAGCATTCCTCAACGCGGGCATCACCATCTCGATCACCGATCAGCGCCCGCAGGGCGAGCTTTCGGACGGTGGCTACAAGGGTGAGGTGCTGCAGTATGAGGGCGGTATCCGCAACTTCGTCAGCTACTTAAACGAGCGAAATCACGCGCACGCCATCCATTCCGACGTCATTTATATGCGCGGTGAAAAGCATGAGGAGGAGCGCGGCAGAACCATCGTTGAGGTGGCACTGCAATATACGTCGGCTTATAGCGAGACCTTTATGTCCTTCGCCAACGATATCAACACCCACGAGGGCGGTACGCACGAGGAGGGCTTTAAGAACGCGCTGAAAAAGGTGATAAACGATTATGGCGTGAAGTATAAGCTGATCAAGGATAAGCCCGAGGAAAAATTGAAATATGAGGATGTGCGCGAGGGTATGACCGCCATCGTTTCGGTCAAGCTCAAGGAAGCGCAGTTCGAGGGTCAGACCAAGACCAAGCTCGGTAACGCCTATGTTCGCCAATTTGTAGATAAGGTCGTGGTTGAGAAGCTGACCGAATATTTTGAGGAGCATCCCACCGAGGGTAAGACCATCATTGAAAAGGCCGTGCTTGCAAGCCAGGCCCGTGAGGCCGCGCGTAAAGCCCGTGAGGCATCCCGTCGCAAGAGCCCCTTGGACAGCATGACCCTGCCCGGCAAGCTGTCGGACTGCACCGAAAAGAACAAGGCGCTGACCGAAGTGTACCTGGTGGAGGGAGATTCGGCAGGCGGCTCCGCCAAGCAGGGACGCGATCCCCGTTTCCAGGCGATTCTGCCCCTTCGCGGTAAGATCCTGAACGTCGAAAAGATCAATCCCGCCAAGGTCTATGCCAACCAATCGGTCCAGCCGATCATTCAGGCACTTGGATGCGGCATCGGCGATGAATTTGACCTTGAAAAGCTCCGCTACGGCAAGATCATTCTGATGGCGGATGCCGACGTGGACGGCTCGCACATTCAGATCCTGTTGCTCACCTTCCTGTTCCGTCATATGAAGCCCCTGATCGAAAACGGCCACGTCTTCCTTGCAAAGCCGCCGCTGTATAAGATCTACAAGCGTTCGGGCAAGACGGGCGGCGAGAAATACGCCTACACCGATGCCGAGCGCGACGCGCTGCTTGCTGAGCTTAAGGGTTATGAGGCAGACCGCTATAAGGGTCTTGGTGAGATGAACCCCGATCAGCTCTGGAGCACCACGATGAACCCCGAAACGCGCATTCTCTTGCGCGTGACGATGGAGGACGCCATTCTGTGCGACCAGATCTTCTCGACCCTGATGGGCGACGAAGTCGAGCCGCGCCGTGAATTCATCGAGCAGAATGCCAAGTTTGTTGAGAATTTGGATGTGTAAATAGAAGGTTTTTGAAAAATTTTATAAGTTTCTATTACATTACGGTTACGGTGTCATTCACCGTCTACGTGTCATCCACGGCTATGTGTCATCCTGAGCGGAGTAAACACCACAGTGCGGTGTTTACGAAGTCGAACTTTCAAAAACGTTCGACAAATCGGACGTTTTTGAAAGGCAAAGGACAACGTCCTTTGAGGATCTGGTATGGAATTTTGATGGCTTTTTATGGTAAATGTTACTTTGCACACAAAAAGCTATTGGATATCCTTCGTAGATCCCTTCGTCGCTAACGCTCCTCGGTTTTGCTCCGCTCACTCCGCTACGCAAAACTTCGACGCGGGCTTGCGCCCTTGCTCAGGATGACACGAAGCCGTAAAAATAAAAAAACAGTATGTGAAAAATGGCAGAAAAATATTACGTTTACATTTTGACCACAACGCACAACAAGATGTTTTATATTGGTGTAACCAATGATCTTTGCCGAAGAACGACCGAGCATCGAAACAAAGCGACAGACGGCTTCACCAAAAAATACAACGTGCACAAGCCGGTCTATTTTGAAGCATATTCCGACCCCCGGATCGCCATAAAAAGAGAAAAACAACTCAAGCGATGGAACAGGCAAAAGAAAATTGCGCTGATCGAGTCGCAAAATCCCGATTGGAAAGATTTATCAGAGTATTCATTTGAAATCAAACAGTTTTAAACCAAAAACGAAAGGAAAAAAGCTGTGGAACACAATAAGAACGAAAATATCGAATTTCCCGATCAGATCATTCAAGACGTAGAGATGGGCTCGCGCGTCAAGCAAGCCTTTATCGAATACGCAATGTCTGTTATCGTGGCGCGTGCGCTCCCCGACGTGCGCGACGGCATGAAGCCCGGTCAGCGCCGCATTATGTACGCAATGTACGAGGATCATCTGACCTCGGATAAGCCCTTCTACAAGTCCGCGACCACCGTCGGTAACGTGCTGGGCCGCTATCACCCCCACGGTGATGCCGCCGTTTACGGCACGATGGTCCGTATGGCGCAGGATTTCTCGCTGCGCTACCCTCTGGTCGAGGGTCAGGGCAACTTCGGCTCTGTGGACGGTGACGGCGCTGCCGCTTACCGTTATACCGAGGCACGCCTTGCAAAAATTTCCAATGAGCTGATGGCCGACCTTGAAAAGGAGGTCGTTCCCTTCGGCCCCAACTTCGACAACCGCCGCCGTGAGCCCCTGGTGCTGCCCTCTCGCTTCCCGAACCTGCTGGTCAACGGCTCGGTCGGTATCGCGGTCGGTATGGCGACCAACATCCCGCCCCACAACCTCGGTGAGGTCATCGACGGCACGGTTTACCGTATGGATCACCCCGAATGCTCGGTCGAGGAGCTGATGGAATTCATCAAGGGCCCCGACTTCCCCACCGCCGCCACCTGCTACGGTGTGCAGGGCATCATCAGTGCCTACAAGACAGGTAAGGGCAAGGTCGCGGTCCGCGCCAAGGCAGAGATCGACGAGGAGCATCATCAGATCAAGGTCACCGAGATCCCCTATCAGGTCAACAAATCGATGCTGGTGATGTCCATTGCCGAGCTGGTCAAGGAAAAGAAGATCGACGGTATCACCGAGATCAAGGACGTTTCCTCCGACCGTAACGGCATCTGCATCCTGATCTCCTATCGCCGTGACGCAAACGGTCAGGTCATTCTCAATCAGCTCTACAAATATACGCAATTGCAGGACACCTGCTCGATCAATATGCTCGCCCTTGTGAACGGCGAGCCCAAGATCCTTTCCCTGCCCGAAATCCTTGACCATTACATTGCCCACCAAGAGGACGTCATCCGCCGCCGTACGCAGTTTGATCTGGACAAGGCAGAGGCACGCGCCCACATCCTGGAGGGCTACAAGATCGCAAACGACAACATCGACGACGTGGTCGCGCTGATCCGCTCCACCTCCTCGATCGCCGATGCGAAGGAAAAGCTGATGGAGCGCTACGGCCTCACCGACGCGCAGGCACAGGCGATCGTTGAAATGACGCTTGGTAAGCTGACGGGGCTTGAGCGACAGAAGATCGAGGATGAGCTGCAGAAGCTCCACAATACGATCGTTGAGCTGAAGGGCATCCTTGCCGACGCGCAGAAGATCAGAGACATCATCAAGGATGAGCTGTGGGAGATCCGCCGCAAGTACGCCGATGCGCGCCGCACCGAGATCATTGCCGCCACCGACGACATCGACCTTGAGGACCTCATTGAAAAGCACGACTGCGTGATCACGCTCACGCACGCGGGCTATATCAAGCGCCAGCCCGCCGATACCTACCAGGCACAGAACAAGGGCGGTAAGGGTATCATCGGTATGACCACCAAGGAGGAGGACTTCATCGAAAAGGTGCAGGTCGTGCACAGCCATGCCTATCTGATGCTGTTCACCAATTTGGGCAAGGTCTATATGAAGAAGGCTTACCAGATCCCCGAGGCATCCCGTACCGCAAAGGGATCGAACATCGTGAACATTCTGGAAAAGCTGGAGCAGGGCGAAAAGATCACTGCGATGATCGCCGTGCCCGAATTTGACGAGGAAAGCTATCTGACGATGGTCACAAAGCAGGGCGTGATCAAGCGCACGCTGCTTTCCGAATACGAATATCAGCGCAAGGGCGGTAAGCGCGCGCTGAACCTGGACGAGGGCGACGAGCTTGTCTTCGTGATGCACACCCACGGTGAGTGCGACCTCATCCTTGCCACGCACGAGGGCAGTGCCGCACGCTTTACCGAAAGCACCGTCCGCCCGCTTGGCAGAACCGCGCGCGGTGTGCGCGGTGTCCGTCTGCGCGAGGGCGACTACGTCGTTGGCGCCGTGAAGGTCGAGGACGACAAGAAGCTGATCACCATCACCGAGGGCGGCTTTGGTAAGCGCACCGACTTCGACGACTTCCGCGTCAAGGGGCGCGGCGGTCTGGGTGTCACCTGCCACAACCTCACCGATAAGACGGGTCTGCTTGCGGGCATCGCCGCCGTGGACGAGGGCGACGACTTGATGATGATCACCAACGCGGGCACCATCATCCGTATCCCCGTTTCGGGCATCAACACCTATTCCCGCGCGGCATCGGGCGTCATCGTGATGCGCCTTGCCGAGGGTCAGAGCATCGTCAACTTCTCCAAGGTCGCCCACGAGGACGAGGAGGAAGTGACCGAAGCCGATGCGTCGACTGAAGCTGTTGAAGCACCCGTTACAGCAGACGCGCCGACCGAAGCGACTTCTTTGGAGCCGACCGATAATGCTTGAGCGTAAAGGAGAATTTATGAAGCGCATTGCTTTTTACATTGCTTTTTTCGCGTTGCTGGTCGCCGCCTTCTGCATCGGCGCTTCGGCGCAGATCTATGAGGGCAGAGCCCTTGACGAGGTGTATATCCACAACAACTCGCACGCCTCGGAAGGATACAGAGAGACCATCGAGCTTGCCGCCTATTACGACGTGCAATACCAATTGGATACCGAAACAGGCGTTCTGCGGATCTTCTGCGGTGAGACCAACCCCCAGAAGATGCTGCCCTACGCCGACGGCGATTGGGTGCCGTGGACCAAATACTATCTGCGCCCCTATATCAAAACCGTTATCATTGAGGAAGGCATCCTTTCAGTCGGTATGTTTTCCTTTTACCAGTGCGAAAATCTGGAGACCGTCTATCTGCCAAGCTCCCTGCTGCGCGTTGACCAGACCTCCTTTTACGAGTGCCCGAAGCTGACCAAGATCCATTACGCGGGCAACGAGTCGGACTTTGGCAAGTACGTGGAATTTCAGGATAAGCGCAACTCCTACACGGGCGGCGCCGTCGAGCGCAAGGCGATCGACCTTGTCTCGTTCGGCGAGTCTGTGACCGTCCATTGCAAGAACCAGGACGGCGAGACCTTCCGCACCTACAAGGTCGGCGGCTTTTCGGCGGGAGAGTCCTTCCACATCGTGCCCCCTACAATGGAGGGGCTGACCTACGTCGGCAAAAAGAGCGAGATCAACGGCGTGTTTGCGGTCGCTGAGGCACGCGAATACGTGTTTGAGTACATTTGCCCCCACGTGTATGAGCAGAAGGAGGAGCTGCAATTCTGCAGTCAGTTCTGCATCTACTGCGGCTGCTGCGACCCCGAATACGAGGACGAGCACGCCTGGTCGGTGAAAAAGGACGTTCCGCGCGGACTCTTCCGCGACGGCGAGCTGAAAAAGACCTGTATGGTGTGCGGTCTGGAGCGCAGACAACGCGATTTTGCCTATATCTGGACGATCGGTATGATCGCCAGCGTCGCGGTGATCGGCACCGCCGTCTTCTGTGCCATCTTCTTCCCCGTTCGCAAAAAGATCCGCATCAAGAGATTGACGTGGTAAGGGGTTTTTGATAAAGCGAGCAATAGATCGTGCACAAACCCGCCCTACCGTCAGCGTGTCATCCTTATGGCTACGTGTCATCCTGAGCGGAGCATGAACTCGCCTTTGGCGAGTAACGGGAGTTTTTGCGGCGGCAACGCCGCCGATTTGCTTTGCAAATTGCCAAAAACTCTTGATGTACGTCCTTTGCGTCATCTTGTGGCATATTTTCGTAGTCGAACTTTCAAAAACGTACGAAAAATCGGGCGTTTTTGAAAGGCAAAGGGTTGTAAACCCTTTGAGGATCTAGTAACGAGCTTTGATGACTTTTTGTGGCAGATGTTACTTTGCGCACAAGAGCTATTGAAAATCCTTGCCAGATCCCTTCGTCGCTCTCGCTCCTCGGTTTTGCTTGCTCGAGCAAGCTCTCGACCGCAAAACTTCGACGCGGGCTTACGCCCTTGCTCAGGATGACACGTAGCCGTTTTGATCGTGAAATGTCGTTGCAGGCGGGCTGGACGCTCGCAGGCTCGCTATTCCGTCGCTGCGCTCCTTACGAGGACG
>JAGALS010000054.1 GCA_017625065.1 Clostridia bacterium
AGATCCTACGAGTTTGTGCGTCACCCTGAGCGGAGTGTGGAGCGATTGTTATGGAATAGCGCAGGAAAGAAGCGACCCACACGCAGTCGAATTTTTGTTTTGCGGAGTAGCAAAACAAAAACGCGAGCCTTAAGGCGAGCGGGGTCTCGCACAGATCTTTGATGGCTTTTGTGGTAAATGTTACTTTGCGCACGAAAGCTATTGTATATCCTTACTAGATCCCGTCGTCGCTGTCACTCCTCGGTTTTGCTTGCTCGAGCAAGCTCTCGACCCGCAAAACTTCGACTGCGCTCAGGATGACACGCCGAATGAAATGAGGCGTGTCATGGTATGACAACGCTGAATGAAATGAGGCCGGTCCCTACAGGTAGGCCAAAGCTCCCATTATCAGGGTGATGCAATAACCCCCGTCATAGCAACGCTATGACGGGGGGCGTTCTTTTTAATCTACGTATCAGAGTTTTGAATACCCAAAGCCGTTGATCAGCGCATGAAGCTTTACGCCCTGCTTGCAAAGCGGACATTCGTGCGAGGGTGCGCTTTGGTAGTCGGTGAGGTCCTTCAGGTCAAACGCGGCGCGGACCGTGAGTCCCGCGCATTTGTCGGTCGAGGCGAAGATGGCACAGATGCCAACGGGGAGGCCGCTGTAATAATTGACTGCCTCAACGGCGGCTTGCGCCGTGTAGCCCGTTGTCACCGAGGCGGCAAGGATCAGCACGTGCTTGCCCTTGATCATCGGCACGGTGTTGTCGCGAAAGATCAGCTGACTGCCCGAGGTATGCTCGGGCGTGACCACGTAAATGGTCTGGTGCGCGTTCATATTGAGGTAATGCCCCTCGGTCAGCTCGCGCGCAAGGCAGGTGCCGATGACCTCGGTGCCGTCCAGACACAGAATGGTATCCACCACGGTGCTGAGGTTATAATAGGAGACCAGCTCTTTGGCGAGGGCGGATGCCTCGGAAAGGCGGGATTTGGGCAGGCTGACGTCGATATAGTAGTTGGTGTGGCTGTGGCTTGTGGCGAAATGTCCCTTGGACACGCGCAGCACAAGGCCGTTGCGCTTGGACTTCATTTTGTAGGTCTTATCAGTCGGCATAAAAACACCCCTTTTTCTTTATTCTAACATACGCGCGCGGCGGCTGTCAAGCACTTTTTGCACGGGGGAGAGGATCAGATCCTGCCGATCAGATAGTCCTGCTTGCCGTCCCGCAGGAAGATCGGCAGGGTGTCGATGGGGGCGTCGATCTCGTAGGACTTGCCGCCCTCAAAGATCTCACCCGTTCCCGCGTGTGTCCAGCGCGCGCCCTCGGGCAGGTAGACCGCGCGGCTCATAGCGCCCCTGTGGCAAATCGGCGCGACAAGAATGTCGGGGCCGAACATATACTGATCGGTCACGTCCCAGCAGGCTTTGTCCGCGGGGAACTCATAAAAGAGCGCGCGGATCACGGGATCGCCCTTTTCGTGTGCCGCTGCCATCAAGCTTCTTGTGTAGTCGCGTATCAGCTCGCGGATCTTAATGAATTTCACAAGGATGGGGTAATTCTCATCGCCATAGCTCCACACCTCGTTGTCAGCGCCCGTGTGCTCACGGCTCTCACCCGCCTTGTTCACAATGGGCGCGAAGGGCTTTCTGTCGCCGTGCAGACGCATCACGGGACAGAAGGTGCCGAATTGGAACCAGCGCACCAGCAGCTCTCTGAACGCGGGATCCTCAATATTGCCGCCGCTAAAGCCGCCGATATCGGTCGTCCACCACGGGATGCCCGAAAGACCCATGTGAATGCCCGCACAGATCTGACGGCGGAAATCCTCATACGTGGAGTGGATGTCGCCTGACCAAACCAGCGCGCCGTAGCGCTGACTGCCTGCCCACGCGCAGCGGATCAAGCTGATGACGTCCTCTTGCCCGCTTGACCGCAGTCCCTCGTAAAAAAGCCTCGCGTATTCTCTTGGGTAGATGTTGCCGATCTCGGCGACGGTGCCCGCGTGATAGCGATACTGCTCGAAATCGTAGGTCTGGAAGGAGGGCTCTGCCTCATCCAGCCAGAACGCGCGAATGCCAAGCGAGGCGTAGTTCTCCTTGACCTTGTTCCACACGTATTCCCGTGTGCGGGGGTTGGTCGGGTCCATAAAGACGTTGCTGCCGTTGAAGGTCTTTTGCACGTCCACGATGCCCGCAATGTTTTTCACCAGAAGCCCAAGCTGCTTCATTTCGTGGTAATTTTCGCTGCGCTCATCCACCACGGGCCAGAACGATACCATCGGCTCGATCCCCATATCGTGCAGCTCCTGCACCATTGCCTTTGGATCGGGGAAGTATTCCGCATCGAATTTCCAATCGCCGCATCTGAACCAGTGATAGAAGTCGATGACCAGCACGTCCAAGGGGATGTTGCGCTTTTTGTATTCTCTGGCGATGTTCAGCACCTGCTCTTGATTGTAGTAGCGGAGCTTACATTGCCAAAAGCCAAGACCGTGCTCGGGCATCATGGGCGTTTTGCCTGTCGCCGTGGCATAGGCGCGCTCGATCTTGGCGGGGGTATCGCCCGCGGTGATCCAATAGTCAAGCTGCTTTGTCTGCTCTGCCACCCACCAGGTTTCGTTTGTGCCGAAATGTACCTCGCCGATGGCGGGGTTGTTCCAAAGAAAGCCGTAGCCGATGCTTGAAATATAGAAGGGAACGCTTGCCTGCGTGTTGCGCTGGGCAAGCTCCAGCGAGCAGCCCTTCAGGTCCATGATCTCCTGCTGATACTGCCCCATGCCGTAGATCTTTTCGCCCGCTTCGGGGATAAAGCTTGCCTTCAGGCGGAAGCTGCCGCCTTGCAAAGGCTTGAATTGCCGCGCGCGTCTGTGCATCGCACCGCCGCTGGTGATCTCCTGCAAAAGGAGCTTGCCGTCGCTGTTTTTGAACGAAATATGCACACCGTAATCCCATCTTTTGGCGGTCAGCTCGGCGCGGAGCTTGCCGTTTTGGATGGATGCGTGATGGCCGTCGATGACGATCTCACACTCGCTCGGCTCTCTCTCAAGCAGCGCGCCGATGCCGTTTTCAATGTCGCTTAGCATACAGGAGCGCACGCGCAGACTGTTTTCGCCCCAAGGCGAGATCATCAGCGTTTCGCCGTTCCCTCGGAAGATCAGATCATTTCCGCTTTTTTCAAAATATTGCATAGAGAAAGCCCCCTTTTTGGTGCGGTCTGTACTTGCATTATAGCATATCGAGCGCCCAAAGTCCAGCATTGTTTTGAAAAAAGGAAAGATGCGAAAAAGTATCGCAATTTTGTTTTTTCTCTTGTTCTTTTTAAACGAATGTGGTAGAATGGGCACGTAGGGTTACGGCGAAAGGAGAGGAATTATATGAAGATCATGTCGTTCAATACCCAGCATTGTAAAAATTATATTGAAGGGAACATCGATTTTGAGATCATGGCAAAGGCGATCGTGGACTGCGGCGCCGATATTGTCGGGCTCAACGAGATGCGCGGAGAGGGACCGCACCCCGATTTCACCGCGCAGACCGAGCGCTTAGCGGAGCTGACGGGGATGCATTGTTATTTTGCACCCGCACTGCACCTGAAAAAAGGACTTTACGGCAACGCGATCCTGTCGAAATATCCAATCGAGAGGGTGGAGAACATCCCGATCCCCGATCCCGACGTGAAAAAGTATAACGGATATTACGAAACGCGCTGCGTCCTGAAGGCGACGCTTGAGGGCGGCATCACGGTGCTGGTCACGCATTTCGGGCTCAATCCCGACGAGCAGGAAAACGCCGTGCGTACGGTTTTGACGCATACGGTGCAGGAAAAATGCATCCTGATGGGCGATTTTAACGTCGTTCCGAGCGACCCTGTGCTCGCCCCCATCCGTGAGAAGATGACGGATACGGCATCCGCTTTTGAAGGGGAACGGTTCAGCGTCCCGTCGGATGCGCCCACCAAGAAGATCGACTATATTTTCGTTTCCAAGGACGTTACGGTCATGGCGGCGGATATCCCCGCGATCGTCGCGTCGGATCACCGTCCGCACACGGCGGAGGTCGAGCTGTAAGCAAAATCATTGACGCAAGGAGCAGGATATGCATATCGTTGATTTTTCCAAGGCAAAATGGATCTGGGGCGCAGACAATAAAACGCCCGACCAAAAGGTGGTTTTCAGAAAGAGATTTCACCTTGACCGTGTGCCGCAAAGCGCCGAGGCGTATCTTGCCTGTGACACAAAGCTCTGGCTTTGGGTGAACGGCACGCTTGCCGTGTTTGAGGGCGTTGTGTTCCGCGAAAGCCGCAAGGGCTGCGGCTATGCCGAGCGGGTCGATCTTGCGCCCTATCTGCGCGAGGGTGAGAACGTGATCTGCGCGCTGGTCTGGTTTTACGGCAACGGCGGGCGAAACAACATCAACTCGGGCGAGGCGGGCTTCGTGCTTCGCTGCGATGCGCTGGAGCTTTACTCCGACGCGTCCTTCCTGGTCGCGGCGCACCCTGCATACGTGCCGACCGAGCCGCCGCATCCATCCCGTCTGTACGGCGGTCACAATATCGGGTTTGACGCCAATCTGGATTTCGGTGATTTCACGGCGCTTTCTTTTGACGAATCGACATTTACCCCCGCAACGGAGTACGAAAACTGCGTTTGGGGCGATTGCTACGAATCCGAGCTGCCGCTGCTGGCGCTTTTCCCAAGGCAGGAGCTGCCCTTTACGTTAAACGATGAGGGCGCTACGGCGAAGCTGCCGTATGCCATGACGATGACGGTTTCCTTTGAGCTTCAAGCACAGGGCGGCGAGACGGTCAATATTTGCACCGATCGTTATGAGGTGAACGGCGGCCCCGGCGATGAGCATCACAGCTACCGCGGGCACCGTCTTGCGTATATTTGCAAGCCGGGGGAGAACCGTTTTGAGGGATTGATGTACCTTTACGGCGAGGCGCTTGTGCTGCAATTTCCCGAAACGGTGCGCTTAAAACGGCTCTTTTTCACCGAAAGCGGCTACGACACCAAGCGCATCGGCAGCTTTGTGACGGACGATCCGCTGTTCAACCGTCTGATCGAAAAATCGATCCGCACACTGTATGTGTGTATGCGTAACAACTTTATGGATTGCCCCGACAGAGAGCGCGGACAGTGGATCGGTGACGTATCGGTGCAGGCGCCGCAGGTCTTCTTTGCCTTTGACGAAAACGCGCAAAAGCTGCTCAAAAAGTGCATTTGCGACTTCATTCATCTGCGTAAGGGCGACGTGCTTGTCGGCAACGTTCCGGGTAAGCACTCGGGTGAGCTGCCAAGCCAGAGCCTTGCTGCCATCAGCGAATACGGCTTGATCGGTGAATATTATCATTATTCAAAGGATGCGGAGATCCCGCCCCTGGTGCTGGAGCCGATGGTGAATTACCTGAGGCTTTGGGAAATGGGCGAGGACGGACTGCTTTTGCCGCGCAAGGGCAATTGGCGGTGGTTTGACCATCTTTGGAACGCTGACGAGGCGGTGCTGGAAAACTGTATGTACGTGGGGGCCGCGAAATGTGCCTTGCACATGGCACAGGAGTGCGGCAATCATACCTACGATGACTTTTTGAATGAGCGTGTTCAAACGATCAGCGATGCGATCGAAACGAACTTTTGGCGCGGAAAATACTATGCGTCAAGCGATTTTGTTGACGAGCGCGCCAACGCCCTTGCCGTGCTCAGCGGCGTTTGCCCACCCGAGCGCTATCCCGCGCTTCGTCCCATTCTGCTTTCGATCATGCACGCCACCCCGTATATGGAGCGCTTCGTGCTGATGGCGCTTTGCGAGATGGGCTACGTGCAGGATGCCTATCGCAGAATGATGTCAAGATATTACAATCTGGCGACCAACGAAAGCTCTACGCTTTGGGAGGACTTTTTCATCCTCGGCACCAAAAATCACGCGTGGAGCGGCGCGCCGCTGGAGATCGCCTTCAAGTACATTTTGGGGCTTCGGACAGAGGATGCATTAAAGACCTATACCGTCTCCCCTGTTTCGGGCATTTTCAAGGAGATCCACTGCACCTTCGGGGCGGGCGGCAAGACCGTTGAGGAGCACATTTCGTTTGAATAAGTGCCCGAACGGTGCGGTTTTTCATAATTTTTATGATTTGTCTTGCAATTTTTGTGTTTTATGGTATAATGAAGAAAAACAAACCTCAAAGGAGCTTTTGCTATGGAAAGAACAGTGAAAGTGGGTGTCATCGGATGCGGTCCCCGCGGTCGCGGTCTGATCAAGACCATCTGCGCTTGCAAGGAAGCTGAGATCGTTGCGGTCTGCGATATCTATCAGGACCGTGTGGATAGCTCGATCGCGTTGATCGAAGGAAGAAGAGGCAACACCCCGCTTGGATATACCGATTCCGACCAGCTGCTTGCGAACAAGGACGTTGAGGCGGTGCTGATCAGCGCGGGCTGGGAGGCGCATCTGTCGCTTGCGACCGCTTCGATGAAGGCGGGCAAGATCACAGCCCTTGAGGTCAGCGGTATGTTCTCGGTCGAGGATTGCTGGGAGCTTGTCAACGTTTACGAGCAGACCAAAACGCCGTTGATGTTTATGGAAAACTGCTGCTACGACAAGTACGAGCTGCTTGCCACCTCGCTTGCACGTGCGGGCAGACTTGGCGAGATCGTGCATTGCCACGGCTCGTATAGCCACGACCTGCGCAAGGAGATCGCCGAGTCCAACCTCACGCGCCATTACAGACTCCAGCCCTACATCGACCACAATTGCGAAAATTACCCCACCCACGAGCTTGGCCCCATCGCAAAGCTGCTTGACATCAATCGCGGCAACCGTATGGTGCGGCTTGTCTCTATGGCATCCAAGAGCGCGGGGCTTCAGGCGTATATTGACGAAAAGCGCGTGGACGATCCGCTGCTGGAGGGTGTTAAGATCAAGCAGGGCGACGTCGTCAGCACCATCATTACCTGTGAGAACGGTGAGACCATCACCATGACGCTTGACACCTCGCTGCCCAGATACTATTCCAGAGAGTTCACGGTCAAGGGCACCAAGGGCATGCTAGTGCAGGAGCCCGAGATCGTTTATATCGAGGGCGATGCGGTCAGCCACCATTATCACCATCACGTGAAGAACGCCGACAATTATAAGGCATATCTGCCGAGCATCTGGACCGATATTTCCGACGAGGAAAAGAAGCTTGGTCACGGCGGTATGGACTACTTTTTGTTCAAGGGCTTCTTCGATGCCATTCTGTCGGGCAGCGAAATGCCCATCGACGTGTACGATGCGGCGGCTTGGATGTGCATCACCGCACTGTCCGAAAAGTCGATCGCCGAGGGCGGTATGCCCCAGGAGATCCCCGACTTCACCCGTGGCGCGTGGAAGACCCGTCCGCGCCTGGACGTGCTGGAGTTCCCGACGGTCGTCCTTGACGAAAACGCCGAAAAGGCAGAAAAGAAAGAGGACGCGGATTGGATGTGATCCGCTACCAATAAAGCAACAGGCAGCCTCGATTCGAGGCTGCCTGTTGCTGTTGGGAATATCCCCTAATTCAACCGTGTCATCCTGAGCGCAGCATAAACTTGCCTTCGGCGAGTAACGGGAGTTTTTGCGGCAAACGTTACTTTGCGTACAAGAGCTATTGTATATCCTTTGTAGATCCCGCTGCGGCTGACGCCTTGCGCTTTTGCTCATTTGCTTCGCTGCATCTCGCAAAAGTTCGACTCCACTCCGTGTCGCTCAGGATGACACGCAGCCGTAAGGATGATCACTAGCCTGTAGGGACCGACGTCCTCGGCGGTCCGCGTTTAGGATGACACGCTGAATGAAATGAAGCGCGTCACGGTATGACAACGTAACCGTCAAAAGGCGTACGACGCAAACGGTTTAGTCAAGCTTCTGCCACCGCGCCTTACCCCCGATCCCTTCTGTACTGTGTGGGGGAGATGCCGACAAGCTGCTTGAACTGTCTGCAAAAGTGGGTCGTGTTGCGGTAGCCGAGCGCTTCGGCGATCTCGTAAACAGCACGATTTGTAAATAGTAGCTCGTTCTTGGCGGCATCCATACGCGCGTGGATGAGGTCGTCAAGCGGCGTTGTGCCGAAAAAGACCTTATAAAGATGCGCAAAGCGCGACTCGCTCAAATGCAGCTCGCCCGCCATTTCGGCAACCGTCCAGGCGTGTGCGGGGGATTGGATGATCTTCATGCGAAGCCGCCTGAAATCCGCGATCAGCTTTTCGTTTGTGATCTCGGTGTGCTCGCTTTTCAGGGAGCGACCGAGCCGTACGAAAAGCTCTTGGATCTTCAGATCGATCAGGTGTTCATACCCGTCCTTCTTTGCGAAAAACTCAGTCTCGATCTCCTCAACAAGAGCCGTGATGAATGACCATTGCTTTGGAAAAAGCAATACGTCTGCGGAAAAATGCAACATTTCAAGCAATTCCTGCGGCATATTCGTGAAGTGTATAAAGTCGTGCAGCATCCCGTCGGGGCAGGAAAAGTGCTGCGGCGTTCCGGGCAGATAGAGAATGCAGGTATGCTCGGGAACGGTGATGCTTTCATCACCGAGCCAAAGCTGCACACTTGTAGTGAAATGGACAAAGGTATAGTCCTTGTGCCCGTTCGGGCGGTTCAGGCAAAACCCCGCGGGATTGGGCCACGCGTGGCGAACCCCTGTCACTTGCAGCATGCTTGCATCACCTCCTTGCATATCTACTGAAAAGCATATCACAAATAGCAGGATATGTCAATACTATAATGGCATCCGTTATTGATTTGACACGCCTTTTTGTTATAATGAAAGTAACGACTTACAAAAAAGGAGATCGCGATGAATAGCAGAGAACGAGTCCGCGCCGTGCTGGCGCATAAGATCCCCGACCGTATCCCGAATGGCCTTGGCGGCTGTGAAACGGCGGGCATGCACATTGTTGCTTATGATAGATTACAAAAGGTGCTTGGCTGTGAGAGCGCCCCGCCCCGTCTTGACACCTTTATGGTCAACGCGGTGTTTGAGGAGCCCCTGATCAAGGCGATGGACGGAGATATCATTTTGTTGGACTCGCCCCGTATGTGTCAAAGTCAGCTGCGCGGCGACGTTGCGGAGCAATGGAAGGATCAGACACTTTGGGGCAAGCAATTCCGCGTGCCGACAAGCGTGCTCTTTGAGGAGCGCGAGGACGGAGCCACGGTCTGGAAGGGGAAAAGAGATAAGATCTGCCCGAAGGGCGGCTACTATTTCGACAGCCCCGCGCCCACCGATATGACGGGGGATCTGATCGTGCCCGATCCCGATGATTATAACCCCAGCCCTGTGCTGAACGAGGAGCGCTTGCGCGCGCTGGAGGAGCAGGCAAAGCGGCTGTATAACGAGACCGATCTTTCGATCTGCCTTGGCGAAACGGTACATGATTTGCAGGTCAAGCCCGGCGGCATGGTCAACGCGATGATGCTGATGATAGAGGAGCCCGACGTGATGCACGCACTGCTCGATAAAAGCGTTGAGGTCGCCTTAGAGCACCTCAAGCAAGTGGAGCAGGCGGTCGGCAAATACGTGGATATTCTTGCCATCGCACACGACTTTGGCGACAACCGCGGCGTGACGATCGGCGACGGACTTTGGCGCGAAATTTACAAACCGCATTACAAAAAGCTGTTCACCGAGTGGAAAAAGATCACCGATATGAAGATCAATCTGCACTCGTGCGGCTCGATCTCCTCTATTATGGACGACCTCATCGAGTGCGGCGTTGATATCATCAATCCCGTGCAGACCTCGGCGGCGAATATGTCGGTGGACTTTCTCAAGGAGCGCTTTGGCGATCGCGTGATCTTCTACGGCGGCGCATATGATTCTCAGCTGCTTGCGCAGTCGATGAGCTACGAAGAGGTCTACAATGCCGTGTGCCAAAACATCAAGGTGCTTGGCAAGGGCGGCAATTTCATTTTCGCGGGCGTGCACAACCTGCCCGGCGATATGCCCGAGCATCACATCAAGGCAATGATGGATGCCTATTTTGACACGCGTTCTTATTCATAAATTCTCGAAAGTAAAAAAGCGCTCGCCGTCGTGGCGAGCGCTTTTTGGGTTAGTCAGAATTTTGTTGTTGAACGATCCCGCCACAGCGACAGACTCCCTTCACAGGGAGGCGCTTTTTACCCACCGTTTCGGGGGTAAATTACATTAGACCGTGGTTGGCTCTGCCGCATTGACGCTCGCGCCAACACCCGCGGTGACCTTATAATTCGTCACGTCAAGCACGGTTTCGCCGTCGATCTGCAACGCGGTGGGGCGGTCGAAGGTCACACTGATCTCCTTGCCCGTATGTACCGCCACCATTTCTTTGTGGTTGACGTGCTCGCCCTTGAAGATGCTGGGGAAGACCATCAACGTTTTCAGCTTGCCCTTACCGTACATCACGACAAGCGTGACGTCCTCCTTGCCGCGCTCGCGGTCACGGTCGGGTGCGGTCATCATACCGCCGCCGTAGAAGCGCCCCTTCATCGCGGCGGCGATCCAGACTTTTTTATAGGAATAGCTCTTGCCGTCCACGGTGATCGTGGCGTTCGTGGGCTTGTAGTGGAACAGTAGCCCCTTGATGGCGATGGCGGTGTAGTTGGGCTTCTTGGACTCTGCCTTCAGGCGGTCGCCCACCTCACAGCAATAGCCGTCGATGCCAAAGCCGATGCCGTTGAGGAAGCGGTGGCGCTCGCCCCCTACTTCGACCACGGGCAGATCCTTCAGATATTCATTGACGCGAACGGGCGGCTCGCCCTCTTTTTTGCCGAGGTCGTGCAAAAAATCGTTACCCGTTCCAAGCGCATAGTAGCAAATTTCGCATTTTACGTCGATGCCGTCGATGGCGTTCGCGAAGCGGTTCAGCGTGCCGTCACCGCCGCACACGACGATGCGATCCTCGCCCGAAAGCGCGGAAAGCAGCGCGTTGTAATCCTCAATTTTGGTGATGTCAAGCTGTGTGACCTCACCCTCGTACATAGAAAGCAGCGCCTCGGATGCCTTGGCGCCGTTGCCGTCGCCCGCCAGGGGATTATACAAAATGTAAGTTTTCATATTGCTTTTACTCCTTTCAGATGCGGAATGCGATCTTACATCTTTTATTATAGCACGGCTTTTTTGTGCCCAAAACAGACAAATCGCGTGATTTGTCTGTTTTTGTCGTTGACGCCGTGATAAATATCGGAAAATTTAGCAATAAATTTGTTGCAAACGGGGAATTTGTGTGCTATAATGGTCGTGTCGATCGGGTGTTTTCTTGGCTTTGACCGATAAAAAGTGCCGAAACGGTATAAAAAAACGGCATTTTTAAGCGTTTGACCGATGCGGACGGTCTTTTGCGAAATTTTCCGCGACGAAAGGCACTTTCTATGGACTCGTTTTTGTTTGCGCTCGGGGCGGTCACGCCCATTATTCTGGTGGTGGCGGTCGGCTACTTTTTAAAGCGCGTGGGGCTGATGAAGCCCGATTTCGCGAAGGCCGCCAACCGACTTGTGTTTCACGCTTTTCTGCCCGTAACGCTTTTTTTGAACGTTTATAACATTGAAGATCTTGGCAGTCTGGATTTTGGCTACATCGCGTATGCGTTGCTTGCCATTTTTGTTCTGTTCCTGATCGCTATCCCCGTGATGTGCCTTGTCACAAAGGTGCCCGAGCGCCGCGGCCCCTTGGTGCAGGTGTCCTTTCGCTCCAATTACGCGCTCGTGGGTATTCCGCTTGCGGGGTCGCTCTTTGGCGCCGAGGGTATCATCGCAGCGACACTGCTTTCGGCGCTTTCGATCCCGCTTTACAACGTGCTGGCGGTCATCAGCCTGTCGATCTTCCGACAAGGGGCTGAGAAGCCGAGCGTGAAGGGTATCGTGCTTGGTATTTTGAAAAATCCGTTGATCATCAGCATCGGCGCGGGGCTTTGCGCGCTGGGCGTGCGCGCGATTTTGGTGTCGAACGGTATTGATTTTCGCCTTTCCGATATCAAGCCGCTGTTTGTCGCGGTGCAGTATCTTTCCGACCTTTCCACCCCGATGGCGCTGCTGGTGCTTGGCGCGCAGTTCGAGTTTTCCGCCGTGAAGGCGCTGCGGCGCGAGATCGTTGCGGGTACGTTGGCGCGTACCGTGGCGGCACCGCTGCTTGGTGTCGGTGTGGCGTATCTGTTCTTTCGAAGCACCTTCAGCGGCGCGCACTTTGCCGCCTTTGTGGCGCTGTTCGCAACGCCCGTTGCGGTCTCCAGCCTGCCGATGGCGCAGGAGATGAAAAACGATGCGGCGCTGGCGGGTCAGCTTGTGGTCTGGACCACACTTTTCTCGTCGCTTTCGATCTTTCTTTGCGCGTTGCTGCTCCGCCTTGCGGGCGTGTTCGCGTGAGGGGAAATCGAGCAAAAAATACTGTAAAATCTATGACCGTATTACGATTTTTTATACACGGCATACAGAAACAGGAGGTTTGTTATGTCAAACAGAAGGTATGCACACGTTGTTGCGATCGCCATTGACGGGGCAGGCGGCTTTATTGAAAAGGCCGATACCCCAAACTTCGACCGTATCTTTGCAAACGGCGCGGTGACCTATACGGGAATTTCCTCAAATCCCACCATCAGCGCGGAATGCTACGGCTCGATGCTGCTTGGCGTTGGTCCCGAGATCCACAAGCTGACCAACGGAACCATCAAAAAGGCACCCCACCCGTCCGACTCTCCCATTCCTTCCGTGTTCCGCAGGATCAAGACGGTCTACCCCGACGCCGTATTCGGCCTTTACTGCGATTGGCGGCCGATCACCGTCGGTACTGTGGAAGCCGAGATCGAGGTTTCTAAGGCGAGCGCGCGCGATACCGAGCTGACGCCCATGATCTGTGATTACATCAAGAGCAACAAGCCCGATTTTCTGTTTGTGCAGATGGATAGTGTCGACGGCGCGGGACACCGTAACGGCTACGGCACCGAGGCACACCTGCAGCGTATCCACGAGGTCGACGAGCTCGTGAACGACGTGCACAAGGCGATCGAGGAGGCAGGAATGCTGGAGGACACCCTCTTCATCGTGCTTGCCGACCACGGCGGAACGCCCGAGGGCGGTCACGGCGGCTGGACCGATGGGGAAAAGCTGGTGACCTTTGCCATTGCGGGTAAGGACGTGCAGCACGTTGCGATCGAGGAGGTCAACGTGCGCGACCTTGCCGCCATCGTGCTGTACGCGTTTGGCATTGAAGTACCCCCGCTCGACGAGCAGGGCTGGACCGCGCAGGTGCCTGAAAATGTCTGGAACGACGCGTCGATCGCTCCTTATCAGGATCTTTCCCACCTGACGGGCGCGCCCCCCAGAATTTCCAAGGTGCCGCACACCTCTGAATTGATCTGATCCACTTTTTAGCAGGCTTGCTCAAATTTGAGCAAGCCTGTTTTAGTTTGTGTGTTATCCTGAGCGCAGTGTGGAGATGCAATAAAGGAATAGCGCGGTAAAGCAACGAGCCACACGCAGTCGAATTTTTGTTTTGCGGAACAGCAAAACAAAAACGCGAACATCGTTAGCGGGATCTTGCGTGGAATTTTGATGGCTTTTTGTGGAAAATGTTACTTTGCGCACGAGAGCTATTGTATATCCTTACTAGATCCCTTCAGTCGCACGCTTCGCGGCTCCTTCGGTTTTGCTCGTTTGCTTCGCTGCACCTCGCAAAACTTCGACTACGCTCAGGATGACACGCTGAATGAAATGAGGCGGGTCATGGTATGACAACGTAGCCGTAAGGATGACACGCAAACCCGTAGGGATATGGCGTACCACTTGCTTCGCAAGTCTCGACCGTCCGAGATCTGCGATGTGCAATTGAACAGTGCACAACCTTTTCCTCCTCATCCACCAACTCCGTTGGTTCCCCTTCCCCGCTGGGGAAGGCAAAAAAACGCACAAACCCGTAGGGACAGGCCTCCCGGACTGTCCGCCCAAGTTTGGCGGTATTTGCGCAGCAAATTGACGGCGTCAAGCCGTCAAGGCAAACTTGAGCTAACTCGCCGACGGCGAGTTTGGTCTGCAATCAACGACCGACAAAGAAACAGCGCACAGGCTTTTGTGCTTTTTGCTCTCCAAAGAAAGCACTTTTGGCACCCTTGTCGGGAAAAGTAAATAAAAATGAAAAAAATTAGAATAATTCTAAATTTTCGCTTGACTTTTTATGGAAGCTGTTGTATAATATAGGTAACCTTTACACGACTGACGGACAACCACCTTCACGTGGCGTGCGGAAAACCGCAAGGGAATGTAAAAATACAAGGAAATGCAGGCCGACCGTCTGGGCTTTCGCAGTGAAAAGGAGTACTATATGAAACACAACAATTGGAACGGCTTTGTTGCAGGCGCATGGCAGGACACGATCGACGTCCGCGATTTCATTCAGCAGAACTACAAGCCCTACGCAGGCGATGACAGCTTTTTGAAGGGCGCGACCGCGCGCACACACGATCTGATGAAGAAGATCGAATCTTTGTTTGCTCTGGAGCGCCAATACGGCGGCGTTCTGGATATCGACACCGCGACCGTCACGTCGCTGACCGCCTACGCCCCCGGATACGTGGATAAGGACAACGAGCTGATCGTGGGACTGCAGACCAACCGCCCCTTAAAGCGCGGCGTTAACCCCTTCGGCGGCATCCGTATGGCGCGCTCGGCTTGCGAGGCGTACGGCTATAAGCTCGACCAGCGCGTGGAGGATAGCTTCCGCTACCGCACCACGCACAACGACGGCGTGTTCCGCGCCTACACCGACGAGATGCGCCTGGCGCGTAAGCTCCACGTCATCACGGGTCTGCCCGACGGCTACGGCAGAGGCCGTATCATCGGCGACTACCGCCGCGTGGCGCTTTATGGCATCGATCGCTTGATCGAGGAAAAGAAAAAGGATAAGGCAGCCCTTGCCAGCGGCGACTTCAACACCGACCAGATCCGCCTTGCCGAGGAGCTGTTCCAGCAGATCACCTTCCTCGGTAACCTCAAGGAGATGGCGGCAATGTACGGCTGTGATATCAGCGTGCCCGCAGCCAACACCCGCGAGGCGATCCAATGGACCTATTTTGCCTATCTTGCCGCGATCAAGGAGCAAAACGGCGCTGCCAATTCGATCGGCCGCGTTTCCACCTTCTTTGATATTTACATCGAGCGCGATATCGCGAACGGGACCCTCACCGAGGAGGGCGCGCAGGAGCTGATCGACGATTTCGTGATGAAGCTCCGCCTTGCCCGTCACCTTCGCACCCCCGAATACAACGAGCTGTTTGGCGGCGACCCCATGTGGATCACCGAGGCGGTCGGCGGTATGGGTGAGGACGGCAGAACGCTTGTTACAAAATCCAGCTTCCGTATTCTCAACACCCTGTACACGCTCGGCTCCGCGCCCGAGCCCAACCTCACGGTGCTTTGGTCGAAGGCTTTGCCCGAAGGGTTTAAGAAGTTCTGCGCCAAGGTGTCGATGGATACCGATTCGATCCAATACGAGAACGACGACGTGATGCGCCCCGATTACGGCGACGATTACGCCATCGCCTGCTGCGTGTCTGCCATGAAGGTGGGCAAGCAGATGCAGTTCTTCGGCGCGCGCTGCAACCTTGCAAAGCTGCTGCTGATCGCCATCAACGGCGGCTACGACGCATCTACGGGTACCAGGATCGGTCCCGAGATGCCCGTGCTGGAGGGGGATCAGCTGAGCTATGCTTCGGTGATGGAGCGCTATGAGATCTATCTTGCATGGCTGTCCCGTTTGTATGTCAATACGATGAACGTGATCCACTATATGCACGATAAGTATGCCTATGAAAAGACGCAGATGGCGCTGCACGACACCGACGTGCATCGCTTTATGGCGTTCGGCGTGGCGGGGCTTTCGGTGGTTGCCGATTCGCTCAGTGCCATCAAGCACGCAAGCGTGTGCCCCATCAAGGATGAAAGCGGCTATATCGTCGATTTCAAGACCGAGGGCGATTTCCCCAAATACGGCAACGACGACGACCGTGTCGACCTGATCGCAAAGGATCTGACGCACAGAGTCATCACCGAGCTGCGCAAGACCCCCACCTACCGCAATGCGGAGCATACGCTCTCGGTGCTGACCATCACCTCGAACGTGATGTACGGCAAGCACACGGGCAACACCCCCGACGGCAGAAGAGCAGGAGCACCCTTTGCGCCCGGTGCCAACCCCATGCACAACCGTGAGGAAAACGGAGCGCTGGCGTCGCTGAACTCGGTCGCCAAGATCGATTATGCGGACTGCCGCGACGGCATTTCCAACACCTTCTCGATCACACCCGCGGCGCTTGGCCGCACCGATGGCGAGCGTGTCACGAATTTGGTGACCATTCTCGACGGCTATTTTGAAAAGAACGCGCATCACATCAACGTCAACGTGCTCTCGCGCGAGACCTTGATGCGGGCGTATGAGGATCCCGAAAGCTATCCCAATCTCACCATCCGCGTGTCGGGGTATGCGGTGAACTTCAACAAGCTCTCCCGTGAGCAGCAGCGTGAGGTCATCAGCCGTACCTTCCACGAAACGGTGTGATATGAAAGGCAAGATCCATTCCATCCAGACCCTCGGTACGCTTGACGGGCCGGGGGTTCGGTTCGTTGTGTTTGCGCAAGGGTGCAACCTGCGCTGCGGCTGCTGCCACAACCCCGATACGTGGGGGGCGGGCGGCAGGGAGGTGACACCTGCGGAAATTGCGGAAAAAGCCACCCGTTACAGGACTTATTTCGGTAAAGACGGCGGCATCACGCTATCGGGCGGCGAGCCGCTTTTGCAAGCGGAATTCGTAAAAGAATTGTTTGAAAAGTGCCACGAGCGCGGCATCAATACCTGCCTTGACACGTCGGGGAGCGTGCTTTCCGACGCGGTCAGCGCGCTGCTTGACGTGACCGACCGCGTGCTGCTGGATATCAAATACCCCACCGACGCGCAGTATCGCGCGTTCGTGGGCTGCTCTATTGAAAAACCGCTTGCGTTTTTGTCGTTGCTCAGCGAAAAAAAGATCCCGACCACACTGCGGCAGGTCATCATTCCGACACTCAACGATACTGCTAAGGGTATGGAATTTCTCAATACGCTGGCGGAGCAATATCCCGTGATCGACGGCGTTGAGCTGCTGCCCTTCAAGAAGATCTGCAAGACAAAGTACGACCAGATGGGGCTGGAATTCCCATTTGAAAAGTACGACACGCCAACTGCCGATCAAATGACCGAGCTGCAAAAAATGCTGAAAAAACAGTGACCGTTTGCAAAATTTCAATACAAAAGGAGAGGGCTTTATGAAGATCAAGGAAAAGCTGATGATGGATATGAAGGGGCTTTATGAGCACGGTCCCATCAATATCGTGATATTTGGCGACAGTGTTTCGCATGGTTCGCTCAACGGGTATATAGATTACGAGAACGTGTATTGGAACCGACTGAAAAAGAAATTAAATCAGCTGCGCGATTACGTTCCCGTGAATATGATCAACGCCTCGATCGGCGGAACGACGGCAAAGCAGTCGCTTGGCAGATTGCACAGCCAGGTTTTGAAGCACGAGCCCGATCTTGTCATCGTGTGCTTTGGACTCAACGACGTAAACGGCTCGCTTGACGATTATCTTTCCCCCCTGCAAAGCATCTTTGAGCAATGCAAGAGCGCGGGGTGCGACGTGATCTTCATGACGCCGAATATGCTGAATACGCGCGTGGCGGACGATACCCCGAAGCAGCACTATCAGTATGCCTTCAAGACCGCCGAAATGCAAAACGGCGGCAGAATGGACGAGTATATGGCGGCGGCGATCGCGCTGGCGGAGCGTATGGAGGTTCCCGTTTGCGATTGCTATGCAAAATGGAAGGAGATCTCCAAAACGCAGGACGTCACGATGCTGCTTGCCAACAGGATCAATCACCCCATCCCTGAAATGCACGAGCTGTTTGCAAGCAGCTTGTACGATATGATCATCGGAACGTGTAACGAAACAGGTGGCCGCGAAAGCGGTATGTTTGAGGAATAAAACATCAAAGGAGATAAGCTATGTCTGCTAAACTGAAGATCTGCACCTTCAATCTGCGTGTCCCTTCCAAAAAGGATGAAATCAACCATTTTGATAACCGCAAGGACTTGATCCTTAACTGCATCCAGCGCGAAAAGCCCGACGTCATCGGATTCCAAGAGGCGACGGATCACTCCCGCGCGTGGCTTTTGGACGTGCTGAGCGATTATGTTATGCTTGGCTGCGGCCGAAAAGAAGATCTCACGGGCGAGGGTACGCTGGTCGCTTACAAAAAGCACGATTTTCAGGCGCTTTCGATGGAAAATTTCTGGCTTTCGCTTGCCCCCAGTGTGCCGGGCAGTACCTTCGGCGCGGATCAGAGCAAGTGCCCCCGCATCACCACCGCCGTGGTGCTGAAGCACAAGGATGCCGAGAAGCCGTTCCTGTTTGTCAACACCCACCTCGACCATCTTGGCTCTGCCGCGCGCACCTACGGCTCGATCCAAATTTTGCAATACGTTGACAAGAAAAAGCTGCCGTTTGTGCTTACGGGCGATCTGAATGCCTACCCCGAGGACCCCGAGATCAAGGTCATCACCGATTGCGCGTATCTGAACGTGACCGACCTCACCCGCAACATTGAGGGTACCTTCCACAATTACGGCAGAAAAGAGGCAACGAAGATCGACTATATCCTCACGGATATGCCGGGCGATCCCGCCGAGGCGTACGTGGTGAAGGATGTCACCCCCGAGGGCGTATATATTTCCGATCACTATCCCGTATTCGCTTACGTGGACGTGGAATAAAGAAAAGGGCAGAAAGCTTTTTGTGCTTTCTGCACTTTTTTGGGCTTTTTTAAGGATAAAATTTACTTGCAAAGTATAACTTCAAAGGGTTTGCCGGTTCTTTTGGCATATTGGATAACGGATTGTGTTCCTTTTGAACTTCCGTTCCAAAAGATAATGATCTTATCCGCATAATCTACGATCTTTTTATTTCTTACGATTGGAGCGGCGCGTCCGTAACGCTCATATTGAGGCAGAAATTCAGTCAACCTTAACCCCTTCTTTTTTGCATATTCCGCAGCGCAAAGATCCACGCCTAAGGCACCGCCGGATACGATTTCTTCTACATCTTCGGTAATATATGGATCAAGTACAATATTAGCCAAATTTCTTGATCCTACAATAGCTAATTTCATTTTTTGCTCCATAATAGATATATTTTGAACGCATTATATGTTCATATATCACATTTTAACACAAAATGAGTGTAAAGTAAACATATAATAAAATCAAAATGAGGTTTATATGGCTACAAAAAGTTTATCGATCAGAATTGAAGAAGAAATGTTAGACAAATTGCACGTCATTGCGGACTATGAGGGCAGAAGCGCCAACGGTCAGATCGTCGTGTTGATTCGTGATTTGATTGAAGCATACGAAGAAAGGCACGGAAAGATCAAAACGGGAAAAAGATAATATGAATTTAAACAAAAGACGGAGAGGGTAATGTGATAGAGGTCACACGGCTTTCCGTCTTCTTTTTCTTTAAAAATTTTATGAATATGATTGAAAAGGCACGGGAATTGTGATAAAATGATACCGTATTGAAAGAGAATTTGCCCACAGCTTGAAGGGAGATAGAAATGAGCATTCGCATCGGTATTTTTGGTTATGGAAATTTGGGGCGCGGCGTGGAAAGCGCGATCGCGCAAAACAGTGATATGGAGCTTGTGGCGGTCTTTACGCGCCGCGACCCCGACACGGTCAAGCTCCGCACCGCGGGGGTTGCCGTGGTGTCTGCCGACAAGGTCGTGGAAATGGCTGACAAAATTGACGTGATGATCATTTGCGGGGGATCGGCGACCGATCTGCCCGTGCAAACGCCCGCGCTTGCAAAAAGCTTTAACGTGGTGGATAGCTTTGACACCCACGCCAAGATCCCGCAGCATTTTGAAAACGTGGACAAAGCTGCGAGCGAGGGCGGACATATCGCGATGATCTCTGTCGGCTGGGATCCCGGCATGTTCTCGCTGAACCGTCTGTTTGGCAACGCCATTCTGCCCGACGGCAAGGATTATACCTTCTGGGGCAAGGGCGTGAGCCAAGGACATTCGGATGCCATTCGCCGCATCGAGGGCGTTGCCGATGGCAAGCAGTATACCATCCCCGTCGAGGCGGCGCTGGAAGCGGTGCGCAGCGGTGCTGATCCTGAGCTTTCGGTCAGAGAAAAGCATATACGTGAGTGCTTTGTTGTGGCAAAAGAGGGCGCTGACAAGGCGCGCATTGAAAAAGAGATCAAGGAAATGCCCAACTATTTTGCCGATTATGACACGACGGTGCATTTCATCACCGCCGAGGAATTAAAGCGCGACCACAGCGGCATCCCCCATGGCGGATTTGTCATCCGCAGCGGCAAAACGGGCTTTGATCTGGAGCATAAGCACATCATCGAGTACCGCTTGAAGCTGGATTCCAACCCCGAGTTCACCTCGTCGGTTCTGGTGGCGTACGCGCGCGCGGCATACCGCATGAGCCGCGAGGGTATGCGCGGCTGCAAGACCGTGTTTGACGTGCCGCCCGCCTACTTATCCCCCAAAACGGGTGCAGAATTGCGCAAGGAGCTGCTGTAATTTGCGGCGAGCACTGTGTGAAAGTTTTGATCCAACTTTTTCAAAAGTTGGCGGGTACGGGCAGCGCCCGTAAAACGGCGTTTCTTTTTGCTAGCTTTTTCTTTGCGCCTCTTTCCGCCAAAGAAAAAGCGGCTATGGAGCTTTGCGAGAGCGAAAGGAGAAATATTATGACAATTAAGATTACCAACCGCCCCACCTGCGCCAAAGAGGTTTGCCTTTCTGTATTTAAAAAATTAATTTTGATCAACGCGGTTGCTATCATCACAGCTCTTGCGTTGGGGTTATGGTTTTTGCTTGACGGTGCTGAAGGCGAAAACGATTTCCTCGGCATTGTTTTTCTGAGCGCAGCCGTTCTGTTGATTCCTATGAGCATATTGAAAATGCGCGGGCTTATCAGACAATTTGCTTATTCTATGTCACAAACCTGTTCTCAAACACCGATCCAATACCTGACCTTCGACGAGCGCATCATCAGTGAGCGTCGCGTTGGTGACGAGATCGTCGGTAAAACTGCGATGGAGTATTCCACCATCAGAAAAGCATGGGAAACCAAAAATCTGATCCTGATCCACACGCGCGGCGGTCAGATCCTTGTGCTCCCCAAATGCGATCTGAGCGAAGCGGAGCAAGCCGACGTGAAGCGCTTACTTCAAACGGTGGGCGTGCCCTGTCGGTTTAAAAAATCCTGAACGTGTTGCAAAAAGTCACCTAGCGGGTGCTAAAATACAAAACAGCGAGAGCCTTTTTCAAGGCTCTCGCTGTTTTTGCATAAATAAAATCACTCAGTGGGGTAGAGCACCGTAGCGCTTGTCAGCTTTTCGTTTCCAAGTGCCACCGTAATGGCGCTCCACTGCGCCTCGGTTCCGTGAAAGCGCACGGAAAGGGCGCGTTGCAGGCCGCCAAAGGCAGACTCGCCCACCTCGGTGAGCTTGCTTGACAGCTCGATGCTTTCCAGCACCGTGCAGTACTTCAGGGCATTCGCCTCGATCAAGGTGATGCCCGTACCGCCGCTGACGGTGCGTAGGTTTTTACAATCCTTCAGGCAGGCGTTCGAAAGCACGGTCAACGTGCTTGGCAGTGTGATCGAGGTCACGCTTTCTTGCTCGGCAAGGGTGTTTTCGCCAAGCTTGGTGATGCCTTCCTCCACCACGATCGCGGTGATCAGCACGATGTCGTTTTCCATCAGATTGCGATCGCCGTATATCCGATCGTCGCCATAGATCCACCAGGGCTGATCCTCGGCGCTCTCAAGATCCTCAAGCGCGCCGCTGCCCTTCAGATAAAGGGTGCCGGTCATACTGTCGTCGGTATACAGCTCCCAGGTGATCGCACCGTTTTGCAGCGCACCCGAATCCACCAGAGTGGGCTCCGCTTTGGGCGTGCTTGGCGTTGGCTTATTTGGGGTGGGATCGTCGTTTGACGGGGGTGTCGGATCCTGTTTGTTGCAAGCGGCAAGCGAGAAGATCATTAGGATCGCAAGCAGCAACAAAAACCATTTTTTGAACATACGGTACCTCTTTTTTGCGAAAATTTTGCAAAACGGGGCTTCTTTTTTGAAGAAACCCCGTTGTCGGTGAGAGAAGTTCTTTAACCATTGGCTCTCCCTTGGGGAGATTGCTCTATGTTGTCGCATCGCGGCAATGTGAGTTTGCTGCGCAAACTTCACCGCATAGCGGTTGAGAGGGGCCCTCTCCGTCACACTTCGCGTGCCACCTCTCCCAAAGTGAGAGGCATTTGATCGCTTTCCGATTTTTTGAATATTTTTGACCTTGGCAAATACAGTAGCTCGTTGTCTTTTATTCCTCGGATTCGATCACGGCGATCGAAAGGTCCTCAAGCGCTTTGGGATCGGCGGGGGCGGGACAGCCCGACATCAATTCGCTTGCGTTCTGCACCTTGGGGAAGGCGATCACGTCGCGCAGAGAGTCGGCACCCGTCATCACCATCGCAAGACGGTCAAGTCCCATACCCGAGCCGCCGTGGGGCGGCGCGCCGTACTTGTACGCTTCCACAAGGAAGCCGAATTTCTTTTCGATATCCTCGGCAGTGAGGCCAAGGGCGTTGAACATCTTTTCCTGCAGCTGCCAATCGGTGATGCGGATCGAGCCCGAAAGCAGCTCGGTGCCGTTGAGCACCATATCGTATGCCTTGGCGCGCACCGCACCGGGGTCGCTTTCCAGATAGGGCAGGCACTCCTCAAGGGGCATCGTGAAGGGGTGGTGCATCGCATCCCAATGCTGGGTGTCCTCGTTCCACTCAAAGAAGGGGAATTCGGTGATCCAAAGGAAGTTGAACTTGCCCTCGGGGATGAGCTCCAGCTTCTTTGCCACGATCCCGCGCAGCGCGCCGAGCGTGGGCAGGACCACCTTGTCCTTGTCGGCACAGATCAGCAGTACGTCGCCCTTTTCAAGCCCGACGGTCTTGTAGATGGCGTTCAGCTCGTCCTCGGTCATAAACTTTGCAAACGAGCAGTTGGGGGCATCCTCGACCCAGCGCACGTAGGCAAGGCCCTTCGCGCCGATACCCTTGGCATGCTCGGTCAGCTTGTCGATCTCCTTACGCGTGAGCGTCGAAGCACCCCCCTTGCACACGATCGCGCGCACACTGCCGCCGTTTTCGAGCGCGGACTTGAATACCACAAATTCGGAAGATTTCACGGCATCGGAAATGTTGATGATCTCCATACCGAAACGGGTGTCGGGCTTGTCCGAGCCGTATTTTTCCATCGCCTCGGCGTAGGTCATACGGGGCATGGGCAGCGGCACCTCAACGCCGAGCAGCTCCTTGAAGGCCTTCGCGATGAAGCCCTCGTTCATTTCCATGATCTCCTCTTGTGTCGCGAAGGACATCTCAAGGTCGATCTGGGTAAATTCGGGCTGACGGTCGGCGCGCAGGTCCTCGTCGCGGAAGCAACGCGCCAGCTGAATGTAGCGGTCAAAGCCCGACAGCATCAACAGCTGCTTATAGATCTGGGGGGATTGGGGCAGAGCATAGAAGCTGCCCTTGTGCACACGGGAGGGAACCAGATAGTCACGCGCGCCCTCGGGGGTCGCCTTGATCATCATGGGCGTTTCGATCTCGTAAAAGCC
>JAGALS010000055.1 GCA_017625065.1 Clostridia bacterium
CTTTGAGCACAAGGTCATTGAGGAGCTTCCCGACGGAACGCAGCGCGTGCAGTCAAGACTTGGCGTGATCGAGCGCATTAAGCCCGGCATCGTTTCGATCCCCTCCGAGGATGATTATCTGCTCAAGGACAGAGAGGCGTTTGAAACGCTGTTCCGTCCCAAGATGCAGTTTACCCCGAACCGTGTCAATCTTGAATATTACAAGACCTTCAATGAAACTCGCCCCAAGGATCGTCCCATCGGTCTTTGCCTTGGCAGCGTGCTGGGTCAGATCCGTGACATCACGACCGTTGCGGGCATGAGCTTTTTGCTTTATGATGAGGATGAGGAGCTGTTTGCCGATATCGTTGATACGTATGCCGAGATGCAGTACCAATGTGTGAAGGCAGTTCTGGAAACGGGCGCGAAGTTCGATTTTGCCCACTATTGGGAGGATATCTGCTTTAAGAACGGTCCGCTGATCTCGCCCGAGCGCTTTGACGAGCTTTGTGCAAAGCACTACAAGAAGCGCAACGACCTTTGCCACGAGTACGGCATCGATATCATTTCGCTTGACTGTGACGGTGTGACCGAAAAGCTGCTGCCCACGTGGTTTGAGAACGGCGTGAACACGATGTTCCCGATCGAGGTTGGTGTCTGGGGCGACCAATTTGCTCCCGCACGTGAGAAATACGGAAAGGGAATGCTTGGTGTCGGCGCGATGGATAAGACCGCCTTCCGTAAGGATCAGGCGGCAGTGGATGCTGAGCTTGACCGTATGCAAAAGCTTGCATCGCTTGGCGGCTTCATTCCGTGTCCCGATCACCGCTTGATGCCCGGCAGTAAGTTTGAGCTTGTCAAATACTACGCTGAAGAAATTAAGAAGATCAAGCTTTGATCAATAAAAAAGAAGACCTTGCATTGCAAGGTCTTCTTTTTTATTGATCGGCGGGTTTTGCTTCGATTTTTGCAATACGTATGCAGTTTTCGCCGCCATTCAGCGAAAATTCCTGATCGGCAAATCGCAAAATTGCTTTTGTTTCGGTGGGAACCGTGATCTTGAACTCTGTTCCGTCCTCGTCGTTTGTGTAGCTCACTGCAACGGTGCCGTTGGGCGTTTCCATACTGCCCGACATTCTGCCAAAGCAGCTCACCGCCTGCGGCGCGATGACGAGCGACTGATAGCCCGCCGTGCCCTTTTCTTGTCCGATGCCAAGCAGGTACTCAAAGAAGTATGCAACGGGCGCGCCGAACATGGGGTGGTTGTGCGAGCGGCTGCGATTGCTATCCCAATATTCGTGGAAGGTGGTCGCGCCGTTTTCCATCCAATGTGCAAAGCCGTGCGGTCCGTTGCCCGCAAGCAGCGCAACGGCAAGCTCCGCGTCACCCTTTTCAAACAGCAAGCGCGTTAAGATATCGGTGGCGAAAATGCCCGTATCGTAATGGCCGATCTTCTTGTAGTAATCGACCATATTTGTGTAAGTTTTTTCGGTGCCGAGTCCAAGGTCCACACCGTAAGCGTTCGCACCCTGCGCGTTGATCAGGAAGTTGTGATCGAACGCGTTGAAGTATGCCGCGCAAATGGCTGCGCTGTGCAATTCGATCTTCCGGTCGTATTCGGCAAGATCGCACTCACGGTCGATCGCCTCGGCGATCTCGCGCATCAGCATCAGGGATTTGACAAGGAAGTAGGTGTTGACCATAGCGGCGGGTAGGATCATTTGCTGAGAGCTGAAATAAATGCCCTTGTCGGGATAAAGAATGACGGGTCCGCACCAATCGCCAAGGCACCAATCGCCTTGCTTGTCGCTTGTGACAAGCCCGAATTCGCAGTGCGCTTCCATATAGTCGATGTAGCGGCGCATATTGGCGTAGTATTTTTTTAAAATCTCCTTATCGCCGTAGTGCTTGTAGAGCTGATAGGGAACGATCACGATCGCGCCGCCCCATCCGCCGGGGCCGCCGCCGCTGTGGATGTAGGGTGCCGTATATTGCACGTGTCCGGTCAAAATATCCTGACCGTCTGCGATATCCTGCATCCATTTTTCATAAAATGCTTTGGCATCTAATGTGGTGAGCACTGCGTGGCAGGTCAGCTGTCCGTCACCGGTGTAGCCTCTGCGCTCCAGGTGGGGGCAGTCGGAAGGATGCCCCGTGTGCATATTGCAAAGCATCGTGTGGATAAAGGTGCGGTAGATCCAATTCAGCGTTTCGTTATCAGAGTCAAAGGTCGAGCTTGGTTTGATATTCGCGTGGATCACCTTCACGCATTGCGGCTTTGCGTTGCCCTCGATCTCAAAATAACGGAAGCCGAACCACGTGAATTCAGGGGTAACGGTGCGCTTTTCACCGTTTGAGATCACATAAAAGTGTTGGCGCTGAATGTGGTCTAACGCGCCATCGGCAGTTAATTCCTCACCAAAGCGAACGGTCACGGTCTCACCTTTCTGGGCATCAAGCTCCAGAACGGGGTAGCCCACCGTGTTGATGCCGCAATCATAGATCGTGCTATGATCGGTCTTTGCCACTTCCTTCACGTCAAGCGTTTCGATCAGCGCATCGGTGGGGCAATCGGTGGTGCAGTATTCGGTCTCAACGGGAGGGGCAAGATACGCGTTTTCCCACGAACGGTCATCAAAATCCTTGTCAAAGCAGTCGACAAAGCCGTCAAGCTCCTGCTTTTCAAGGTTGACAAAATTGTAGTCTGCGATATAGCTTTTCCCGATGCGGCAATCCTCGCTTGACACGAAATACTCAGTGCCGCATTTTTCCTCGACCGAAATGCAATAGATCGCCTTGGCACGGCCGAAGCGGCGCTTGCGGAAGGTGTACCAGCCACCGCCGTAGTGAATGGCGATCACGTTGTCACCCTGCTGCACAAAGGGGGTGATATCGAATTGCGGCACGTAAATTCTGTGTCCCGAAAGGATCTCGTCTTTGGGGTCGCAGGTCGCATCAAAATCAGAGGAGAGGGGCAAAAAGGTGTCGGGATTGATGCAAACACCGTTGATATAGCATTTGAAAAATCCAAGGCCCAGCACGTTCAGCGATACTTTTGCGGCATCGTTTACCGTAAAGTGTCCGCGCAGGATCGAAAAGCGGGTTTCCGCGGGATCGGCGGCGCCCACCCATTTTGCGTTTTTGAAGAAATAGTTCTGTTGCATGCGGTATCTCCTTTAGTTTTTTTGTGAAGATTTCCACCGACTTTATTATACAGCTTGAAAAGCCTTTTGTCAATTTGCGTTGCGAAATTAAGCAAGCAAAATGAAAAAGACGCACAAACGGTATGAAAAAAGGGCCGAAAACGACCCTTTTAATCATTTGAAAAGCAGATAAAGCGGCTGACAAGAGCAAAGCTCGGTTTGGATGCTGATGTTATCACCCTCGACCCTTGTATTTGCCGGTATCCACGCACCGTCCTCGTTTAGCCAAAGGCACTGCGAAAAGGTCTGCCATTTTTTTGGAAGATGGAGCGAAACGGTGCTGATCGGGTCGTCTCCAAGGTTAGTCAACGTCAGCATACCGATCAGAGCGTCTTGCGCATCTGCCTTTTTCTCGTTCATAATGGTATAAACGTTGGGCGCATCCTTAACGTATACGTAGCGGTCATCACACCATTTCAGCATTTCTTGCACGAGCCGCTGTCTGCGATAGTTAAAGAGCGATTGCGATCTGTTGTCCTTTAGCGTCATGCCCATGATCACGATCTTGCCGCCAAGGCGGTTGGTAAAGCGCACCATTGCGGGGCAAACGTACTGCTCCTCAAAGGTATATGCGTTGGTTAAGATCTCGCACGCCTCGCTTTTGACGGTGATCCGCAAAAGCTTGCCGTTTGCGCCGTTGGCAAACATATGCGCAATGGGCATGTGCTTGCCTTTGCTGTATGCCGTATACGGCTCGGTAATGACCTCACGCGCGCCCAGATCAAGGCCGAAGTTGTTCTCCGAAGCAACATTGTCTCCGATCTCAACGCCGAGTAGATCGGCGTAGCCCCTGTTGCAAAGCTCAAGCGCTGCCGCGCCGTCTAAAAACAGACCCTTTGAAAGATATTTTTTGACCGTCTCGTCATCTGCATAGGTTGCCTGTGTTTTGTCCCAGAAGGCAACGCTTGCCTCGGTGGTCGTGTAGGGAATACCGAACAGACTGACGCATCTGACCCATTCGGGCTTTTGCGTTGAGCCCGACACGGTATTCCAAAAGGGGTCGTAATCGATCTCAACGCCTACGGGATCGCATTGCAGGGCGATGCTATGCACCGCGTTGAACCGCGCCCGCTCCGCTTTGAACATATCGCCGTAGGCATGCTCCTCGTTGGGGTCGTCCAGCAGCTGCTGCGTTTGAAAGGTCGAGCCAGCATAGCCCATGGAATACACGGAGGACATAATGACGCGCATCTGCGCCGCCGAGGTGAAAAATCTTGTGTGCGGAAAGGTATCTGACTCGTGATAGAATTTGAAATCGCCGCCGATATGCTGCTTTGCATATAGCGGATGATAGAGAAGCTGGGGGATCGATTTTGTTTCTCCGCCGTTGTAAAAGCAGCCCCTGATCCGTGAAGTGGGTGTGTGCTGCTTGCCGGCAAGCGCTTGCGCGACGGCTTGCGTGAAGTTTCCTTCACTGTCGGAAGCGCCCGCTTCCATCAGATAGATCGGTATCTCGGCACTTTCGCGGTCGACCTTTTCCCTGACCGCTTTTGAAAATTCAACCAGAGTGTCCCGTTCCAGTTCTCGCCAAAGCCGTAATAAACGGTAGCCCTCCTCGCTTTTTTCGGAAAGGGCGGCAACAAGCTCCTCGCGGCTGAAGCGACGTCCTGCCCTTTTTGCAAATTCCGCCAAATGCAGGTCGCAATAGCAACCGCCGCACAGCGCATAGTCATCCTCAAAAAATATAAAGCTCGGTTTAGCGATAGCGGCGAAGGTCGCGATGTCTTGGGCAAACTGCTCCTTGTAAGCGGGGTCAAGCGGGCAGGAGGAGTAGGGCGAGAGTGTGCCGTTTGCCTTTACCATACGAGTATAGGTAGCCGAGGGACCGGATTTTAACGTCAGCGTATCCCACCAACCGCACTCAATACCGTGAGGCAAAAGTGCTTTTTTGACCTCGGCAAATTCCGCCGCCTTTTTTTCAAAATGCTCGTGCGGCGGATAGCATTTGCTTCTCCAACCGCCGCAAGGGGTCGCAAGCATGAATTTTGTGAAGCCGTATCTCTCTTTTTGCTCCAAGATTTCGGAAACCGTCGTTTCCACCGTGGGGTGATCCAGCTCCAAGGAGATCGGAATGATCATATCCAACTGTTTCATAGTTCACGTCCTTGTGCGATAAACAATGGGATCAGATGCCGATGAAGGCGCCGCTGTTTTTCAGTGTTGTCTGCAATTCCGTCACGTTGATCTCACGTACACCGACACCGTCACGCTTTGCAAGCGCTGCGGCAACGCCTGCCGCCTCGCCGATGCAGCAGACCGTGGGCATGATGCGATAGGATGCTTGCGCCGTGTGATCGGAGGAAATGCAGCGCCCCGCCACAAGCAGGTTGTCAGCGTCCTTCGGGATCAGCGAACGGTAGGGAATGGTATAATATTCACCCCTTGGGAAAGAGTAGATATGGGTGCCCGTTCCCTCCGGGTTGTGGATATCGATGTCGTAATTGCAAGCGGCGATGGCATCCTCAAATTTTGTCAGGGCAAGGCAGTCCTGCTCGGTGAGCACGTGATCGCCGACGATCATACGGCTCTCACGCACGCCGATCTCGGCGGCGGTCATCATCAGGAAGCTATTTTCAAGCCCGTCCGCGTGTTTTTTCATAAAATCATAGATTTCATAGACCTGTTTGCGTGCCAAAAGCTCCGCTTTGGTGACCTCCTCGGGCGAGGTAGGATCCAGCTTCACGACTCTTGTCGTGTTGAAGTGCAGCACGTTGGGGATCGGCATTTTGAACAGGAGTATGTTTTCTCTGGGGTTCATCAGCTCGCCCGCGGCAAGAGCCTGGGCGTGAGCAATTTTCAATTTTTCTCTGCTTGCCAAAAATGCATCTACGTCAACGTTGCCCACACGGAAGCAAAGCGTCATCGGTTGGCACAAATGGTCGCTCTCGCGCCCCAGCACCGTGGGGCAGCCTGCAAGGTAGGCAAGCTGCGCGTCACCCGACGCGTCGATGAAAAGGTCTGCCTCCAGCGTGACGACGCCGCTTCTGGTGGCAAGCGAAACAGAGCAGACCTTTCCGTCCTTTTTCTCTGCCGCGAAGATGTAGGCGTGAAACAGGAGCTCGATCCCCTCGCGCTCTACCATTTCCTGCAACACGTATTTGAGCTCCTCCTCCAAAAAGCCTTCGTGGCGCATAGCGCCTCTTTCCTCAAGCTTTTCATGGATCTCTTTAAAAATGCCTGTCGAAATAGGCACCTTTTTTTCGCCGACTCTGATCTTATACGGCATAAAAGGGTTGACAAGGCAGTTGCACGCGGCGCCGCCAAGGCAGTTTGCTTTTTCCACAAGAATGACCTTCGCGCCGTTTCTTGCCGCTGCCAACGCAGCCGCCGTACCCGCAAATCCGCCGCCGATGACGGCAACATCATATTTTTTCATAAAAAGCTCCTCTTCGTTTTTGTTTTATTATAACGCGAAATGTTGGTGTTGTCCTATATAAAAGATAAAAATATATTGCACAAACGAAACTTATGTGATAAAATATAGCAAATAAGTGCAATCTGGAGGGGTTGTATGCAAGGACTTCAAGCACTGATTGATCTGTTGACAAAAAACAGAGGAATCCACATCAGCATTTTGGACCTGAGCGGTGTGCTGAGCACCCCAAGCACAAAAATTTCCTTTGACAACGTTATTCATTCTAAAAAGTTTTGCAATATTGCAAAATCCACGGCTCGGGGATATCGCGCCTGTCTGCACTGCAAAAGAAAGGCAAATCAAAAAGCCGTAAACGGGAAAAAGTGCTTTATGGGGCACTGCTATTTTGGACTTTATGAGGTGGCATATCCCATTGTGATGGATGAACGGGTGTTGGCGATCGTTTATGTGGGAAACGCGATCGTTGACGAGCCAAAAACAAGAGAGCGTATTCAAAAATCGTGTCAATATACGGGGGTTGACCAAAGCGCGCTTCTTGCCCAAACGGCATTCTGCGAGCGCTTGGATGACGGCAAAGAGCTGATGCAAATCGCCGAGATCGTTGGCGATTATTTAAAGCTGCTTTATGAAAAGGAGCCTCCAAGAAGCACCTCATATCATTGGTTGGTCACCGCATTAAAGCGCCATGCTGACAAGGCATATCAGACCTCGCTTACGTTAAAACACCTTGCCTCTATCTATCACAAAAATGAAAAATATATGGGGCGGCTGTTCAAAAAAGAGGTCGGTGTTGATTTTCACGAATATTGTCTTGATTTGCGGCTGAAAAGAGCAGAGGAGCTGCTGCAAAAGACCACACATAAGATTATAGATGTTGCTATGGAAAGTGGCTTTGATAACATTTCATATTTTAACAGGGCTTTTATGAAAAGGAATGCAATATCCCCCACAATGTATCGGGTTTTGATGAAAAAAGATCAAAACAAATAGTACAAAAAGAAACGGAGCATTGCCGCGGCAATGCTCCGTTTCTTTTTCAGATCAAACTTTCTTCGGATAAAGCACGATCATATCGCCCGTGGCGCTGAATTCGATGTTTCCGCTGCTCTCTTTGGCGACAGCTCCCACAACATCCAGGCGGTAAGTGTGTCCTTTGTATGTAAAGGAAAGACCGCCATCATCAAGCGCAACGCTTGCCTTGGTCGCGTTTTTGTACCAAACAAGCCGATCGGTCACGATCTCGATGCGATCCTCGTAGAAGGTCACCGCCTTCTCACCAAGCTGCACGTTCAGCACGCCCTCTGTCGCTTTGGAAGCCGCAAGAGAAGTCGTGCCCGTGTGGATCATCAAGCCGCTTTGCTTTCTATCCTGGGCGGGGCAGGTCATGGTATCCACGATCGGCAGATTTTCATAAACGGCGTCAAACGTGGTGCAGGTGTTTTCCATGTATTGATCCTTGACGCGCTCGTCGAACAGGAACAGGCTGCGGAAAAAGACCTTGTCCTCAAAGCGGAACAGGTTTGCCATGTAATTCTTGCAATCGTAATAGATCGATTGCACGTCGGCGTCGTCAAAGTTGTTTGGCGCGATCAGAGAGGTCGCGGGCGTCAAGGCAGGGTATCGGTTCTTAAAAGTCGCTCCCGTGTCGCACATTTTTTGGAACGTAACGTCTTTTTTCTGACCAAGCAGCATCTCTATCTGCATCCTCAGTCCGTTGAATATTTTTTCTTTTCCGCCGAAAAAGCTGTTTTCCTGACCGATCTGCGAATATGAAAATCCAAGGGATTCTTCCTCATAATAGCAGTCAAACATCCACTCGACCGCTTCCTTGTTGTTGCCCATGTACCAAATGGGCTCCAGAGTGCAGGGCGCTCTTCTGTTCGTCGCTCTGAAGGCGTCGGAGCTGTATTTGTGATTGTCGTAATTGTGTATCGGGCAGGGGCCAAGCAGGCGGAACACGGGAATATCTGTTTGCATCTCCTTGCTCTGTGCAGGGGTGAATATGTTATTCACGGAAGGATAGTAAGCTTGGTTGAAATATCCGCCAAGCAGAGTATAGGCATCGGTATTCGCTTGATCGCGGCAGATCGCGACGGCACAAACATCGTAATGCTTTGACAGATAGTTTAATGTGTGCGTATCGATGACCCAGCTTGCCACGGTCTTGGGGTAGTATCCAAAGACCTCCTTGAATTTGCGCATTGCCTCGTCGATCAGCAGCTCGCGCTCCTTTGGGCTGTATGCCATAGAAAAGCCGGGGATGATATGCCAATCCCATTTCCAACCCTTTTTACTATCGTACGGGATGCCGCAAGCGCTTGTCAGCGGCTCGACGATCTCGTACCAAAGACCAAGCTCGGTCCTGCTTGTCGCCTCATTCTTGAAAAGGTTCACAAAATCCTCGTCGCACACGGCGTCATATTGAAGCAGGAAGGTGTTATCTACGTTGTATTCATTGACAAGGCGCAGCTGCTCGGTGGTGAAGCTCAGCAGCTGCTCGGTGGAATTTTCAAAGCGCTCGTCGATGCGTCGCACAAAATTCATCAGGTTAACGACTTTCATTTCGGTATATCCTTTCTTAAAATGAAGTTAAAATAATTGCGAGCATAGCTTACCACGGACATTTACCGTCCAATGCGACCTTGTCCGCGATGGCTTGCAGTGTGGCGGCGTCTTTGGGCGGTAAGCCGTTTGCATCCAAAACGGCAGATGAGACTTGAAACAGGGTAGAGAAGAAGACACAAACGGCAAGATACGCGCCGCGCTCGCTTGTGTGCGCGTGATCGGGCCCCCACAGATCAAAATCTGTATGCTGGATCGCTTCGGCAAATGCGCGGTTCACGTAAACGTTGAGCGTGTCAAAGGTGCTTGCGATCTCACCGAAATGACGGTCGAATGCCTCACATTGCAGGGGCGGCTCAAGTCCGAATTCCTTGTAGCCGTAGGGCGGTCGAAAATAGATGCCGACCTCAGCCCCCGATGCGCGAATGGCGTTTCCAAGCGTCTCGCAGGCTTGCTTTGATTCAAGCCTCAATTGATCGGAAGAAATGCAATTTGCATTGTCCTGAATGAAAACAACATCGAATCCTTTTTGTATCGTTTCTAATACCGTCTGGCCGTGTATTGTGGTAAGATCGGCGTGATAGCTAAGCTTCGCGCCTCCCTTCACGATGCGCTCGCACTCGATGAGGTAGCCCGCTTTCCCCGCTAAATTCTTCAACGTTCCGGGAATGTCGTTGACGTACGTCGCGCTGTTGCCGATGAACAAAAGGCGCAACGGCGAGGTAAAGGCTCTGTTCGATTCATTTTGCATTTTTTAGTCTCCTTAAAAGTTAGTTGCAAAACCTGTTCCCCTCATTCGAAGTTTGTTAACTGAATGAGATATTTAGTCTCTTAGCACTGATACAAAAAAGAGTCACGATATCAGTACATATCTATCTTGCTACATTTGGTTTTTATGAATTGAAAAAAAGCCGTGTATTGCTCTTTTGAATCAAAGCAAGAGAAGGGAAGTATGTAGGACATAATATTATTTACATGGATGTAGATCACTTTATTGTTGATAACACTAATTCTTTCAACAGAGGAATATTTCTGCTCGGTTTTATTATCCGGTGTTGTTTCCGTAAATCCGTTTTCATAAAACTCAATAGCAGAAACAGGTGAATATCCCATTTTCCCTTGCTTTTTCAAGGATTTTATATGTGCCTTTGATACCCATACAAAAATAGGATTTAATGCAAGCTGAAACACAACAAGCAAAACAAGATAAGGAATGATACCAATAAATGCATCTGCCGAAAACTTGCCGCCGAATAAAGAAAGCAGGGAAATAAGCCCTAAAATCACCGTTAAAATGATTCTGAAATTCAGGATCTGCTTTTTTCCGTACGGGGATTTTATCATCCAAAATTTGTTATAATCCAGATAATCCTGCTCGGACAGATTCACATCGAATTTGAAATATGGCATACGGTAGTCCTTTCTTTAAATGATACGTTCCGGTGCTTTTCCATCAAAGATCGCATTGGCGTTTTGAAGAAAATCGTCAAAGGTCAAATTGCGGCTACGCGCAAGTGTTTTAGGGGGCGTTAAGCCGATCTCATACATCCAAACGCCCTTATAGTTGACGTCCTTCAGCGCGGAGAACAGCTCGTTCCAATCGACCTTCCCCTCGCCGGGGAGCCAATGCTTTTCGTCGACGAAATCATAATCGGACACGTGAACGGTGATGATCTTTTCGGACAACGTGCGGATGAAATTGAGGTTTGTGTCGGTCAAAAGGTGATTGGTGTCAAAGCAAACACGGAGCTTGTCATTGGCAGAGATCAGTCGGCGAACTTCCTCTGCCGTGTTGCCAAGGCAGGTTCTTGGCAGATCCTCGACGGCAATCACCGCGCCGTGTCGGTGGGCAATTTCCGCAAGCCGATCGAGAGATTGCATCGAATACTTGATGCGCTCCTCGCGCTCCTCGTCCTTGATCGGCTCTCCGCTTGGATGGAGAACAAATTTATCAATGCCGATGTCGGATGCTTTTTCGATCATCTCGGTGTAGAGCTTGATCGCGTTTTCGCGAAGCTCGACGTTGAGCGAGGAAATATCGATCACGCGGAACGGGCCGAAGGGTAAATGGTAAGACCACAGATCAATTTGATACCGCCCCGATAATTCCTGAAGCTCTTTATAATTGATCGCGGCATATTGCTCGGCGCGCATGGAAATTTCAATGGTTGAAATGTTGCTTTGTGCCAAGCTTTTGAAGTTTTCCTCGGTCAGTGCAAAAGCGCAGCTGGATAATCCGACTTTGTACATATAAATAACTGCCTTTCCTGATTTTCTACAATTATATCACGCGCTTTGATATTTTTCAATATTTTTGTAATAATATTTAGCGCGTGAAATGCCGTGAATAAAGCAAAAGCACCCCAAACGGGGTGCTTTTATCATTCAATAATGGGATTTTCGTTATAGTGCGCGCAAAGAAGGTTCATAGCCGTGCAAAGTTTATGAAAATAAATAAACGGGCCGATCAAAACAAGGGAGCCGAGGACATACCATCCCCAAAATGAAGCGGGTCCAAATTCACAAGAAATATCGCGCCTTTCCAAGGCGGTTTCCACGCGCTCGGCGATTTGATAATGCCAAATGAGAAGCACAAAGGAAAAGCTGAATAAGGAAAGGATATATGCAAACAGATAGTTCATCGTTTTTGTTCGATCACTTTTAGGGGCGATCTTATCGATGTCAAAAGAAAAGGGAATAAAGAAGAAGATACTGTATATGCCAAGCGTCAAAAGGTTTAACAGCATCAGCTTCCACATGCTTCTGTCGGTTTTCAGCTTGGGCAGAGCGCGTTCTTTTTCTTCGTTGTCGTAAGCGTATTTGTATGCCATAGGTGTTCTCCTTTGAAGTGATTGAAACAGTCATGATCGCTTTATGTTTTCATTTTACTATAAACGCGGCGCGGCGTCAAGGGAGATTTGAAAAAAGAATGTCTTTACATCATTAAAGGTAAAAAGGGGGGCTTTTTGAGACGTGTTGACAAAAAGATGCC
>JAGALS010000007.1 GCA_017625065.1 Clostridia bacterium
AGCGGTTTTTTTAGGTAGAAATTCTTGCGAATTTCAATTTTTATGTGTGTTTTTTAGGCGACGCTCTCGGCATTCGACGTACTTTTGTACGCCTATCATGCCGAGATCACGCCTTCTGCATCTAAATGACTCAGCCCCTTTTTGTTTGGGTTTCAGTTCCCCCAATATTTACGGTCAAGGCTGCGCAGCTGTATCGCTTCGGCGATATGCGGCGCGCGGATGACCTCGCTTTCTTCAAGGTCGGCGACCGTGCGCGCCACGCGCATAATGCGGTCGTAGCCTCTGGCGGATAGCCCCATGCTGTCGTAGGCACCGCGCAAAAGGGCGGTCGCCGCATCGTCCGCGATGCAGTATTTGCGGATGCCCGCCGCATCCAGCTGCGCGTTGCAGAAAATGCCCTTTTCCGATGCCATACGCGCGGCGGCGACGGCGCGGGCACGCATCACGCGTGCGCGGATCTCGGCAGAGGTCTCGGCATTTTGCTCCTTTGCGGAAAGCTCGTCATAGGAAAGCGAGGGCAGCTCGACCTCGATGTCGATGCGGTCAAGCAGCGGTCCGCTGATGCGCGACACGTAGCGCTTCACGTCGCTTTGCGAGCAGGTGCAGGTCTTGGTGGGATGCCCGAAATAGCCGCAACGGCAAGGGTTCATCGCGCCCACCAGCATAAAAGAGCAGGGGAAGGTCACGCGGCCGCTGGCGCGCGTGATGGTGACGCGCCGATCCTCCAGGGGCTGTCGCAGTGTGTCGGTCACGGTCTTGGGAAATTCGGGCAGCTCGTCCAAAAACAGCACCCCGTTGTGTGCAAGTGACACCTCGCCGGGGGTGGGATTGGCACCGCCGCCCACAAGGCTGACCGCCGACATCGTGTGGTGGGGCGAGCGGAAGGGGCGAGCTGAGAGAAGCGACTGCGATGCGGGGAGCGTACCCGCGACCGAATGGACCTTGGTGGTCTCGATCGCCTCGTCAAAGGAAAGAGGGGGCAGGATGGTCGGCAGGCGCTTGGCAAGCATCGACTTGCCCGTGCCGGGCGGGCCGATCAAAAGGATGTTGTGACCGCCCGCGGCGGCGATCTCCATTGCGCGCTTGGCCATCGTCTGACCGCGCACGTCGGCAAAATCGAGTGTGTTATGTAAAACGGCATCGGCGAACGAGGCGTGATCGGCGCACACGGGCGCGATGCGCTGCTCGCCGTTCAGATGCGCCACAAGCGAGCGCATATCGGTCAGGGGATAGACCGTGATCCCCGCGACTGCCGCCGCCTCGGCGGCGTTTTCGGCGGGCACGAACATTTCAGAAAGCCCTGCCTCTTTAGCCGCAACGCACATCGAAAGCGCGCCGCGCACCGCGCGGATGCTGCCCGAGAGCGACAGCTCGCCGAGGAAGCAGGCGTGTGAGAGATCCACCGTGTGGCGGATGATCCCCGCGCACCGAAAGATGCCCGCAAGGATCGCCACGTCAAACGCAGACCCCTCCTTTTTGCGGTCGGCGGGGGCTAAATTCACGGTGATGGTATGGGCGGGAAAGCGGAAGCCGCTGTTATAGGAGGCGGTACGTACGCGCTCCTTTGCCTCCTTGACGGCAAGATCGGGCAGACCCACGATCTCAAAATTGCCAAGGCGCTCCTGCGCGTCACATTCCACGCTGACGATGAAGCCGTCAATGCCGGCGAGCCCGGCGCTGTATACGGTGGATAGCATACTGCCACTTCCTTTCCTCGTTGCTTGTTTCAGTATAGCACAAATTCCGCGGTTTTGCAAGGTGATGCGCGTGATTCCCGCCGCCCTATTGCTTTTTTTCGGCGAATATGATAAAATAATGGTATGAAAAATAAAGGAGGGTACGATGAAACGCTTTCTTGTGCTTTTTATCCTGACTCTTGGATCGATACTGCTATTGTCGCTTGGCGTGTCTGCCGAAGCGCGTCAGGCGGTGTTTTATAACGGCAGCAGTGTTGTAGCACGCATACCCCTCGACAGAGGGGAGAGCTTGACCCTGCCCGAGGGGCCCGATATGGGTGCTAAAAAATTTGTGGGCTGGGTGTTGAGCGATAACGATACGGAGCGCCTTTACGCCGCGGGTGATCGCATCGACATAGGCGGCGATCTTGCCTTTCATGCGCTTGGCGTTGAGATCAAAACGCTGACGGGTGCCGCGGTGAGCGATACATCGCAAACGAAGCTGCGCTTTGACGGCGCGGTGGCGCTTGCTGACTATAACCGCCTTGTGGCGTTGCTGGGTGCCGATCAGGTGAAATGCGGCGTGCTGATCGCGCCCTATATGGCGACCAATGCCGCGGAATTTGATCACAGCAGCACCGTCGAGGGGCTGCTTGATCGCCCTGCGGACAGCTTTTTGTATTCCACCGACAGCCTTGGCGTTTTTGGGGGCAGGACCGATGAGATAGGGGGCGAGGCGCTGCTGGAAAAATACTGCGGCAGAGCCTATCTTTCGGTGACGGTGGGCGGAAAAACGCATACCGTTTACGCCGATTACAGCCTTGAGGACCACGTGCGGAATGCCCACGGCGTGACCGCCTGTGCCTTTGAGGATCGTGCCTCCAATGCTACCGCCGCATACGCCAACGTGACGGCAGACGGGTGCTACTCGCCTTATACCGCGGAGCAGCTGAATGCCCTGCGCGCGCGGCTGGATCAGGTGATCTACGTCAGCATTATGGGCAGCGGTGAGGTGCTTGGCAAATACTCAAAGGACCATTTCACCTTTTACGATTTCAACAACGCGCATTACGTGTCGCCCTACCGTGTGGATCGTGTGATCGAGGATGAAGGGTACGAGATCTACGTCGTTGTGGGAAAGGACGGTGCCGATTTCAACACCGTGACCGCTTATTATATCGGTGGCTCCTACACGCCGCCGAACCGCGCCGAGGAATGGAAGGCAGACGGTATTTACATCAAAAACAGGAATTAAGTCATGACCACCAGCCGTGCTGGTGGCTTGCACAAGCCCCCTTGGGGCATTTCACACGCTGAGCCTATAGGCTCGTCGAATGATCCGCCACTTGCGGAAGTTGCCCCACTGCCACAGATGTGGCAACTATCCTTTAGCCT
>JAGALS010000008.1 GCA_017625065.1 Clostridia bacterium
AGCGGTTTTTTTAGGTAGAAATTCTTGCGAATTTCAATTTTTATGTGTGTTTTTTAGGCGACGCTCTCGGCATTCGACGTACTTTTGTACGCCTATCATGCCGAGATCACGCCTTCTGCATCTAAATGACTCAGCCCCTTTCACTTTTCGACATTCCTTTTATGGTCTGCCCCTCAAAAACATCAACAACGCACATTCTCCGCGAAAAATTCATGAAAATATCACAATACAGCAGGCAAAAGGCACACTTTTGAGGTTGATTATTATAATAAAATATGATATAATAAGATTTATATATAGGCTGCCGTTGCCGCTTTGCGGCGGGGCAGTGTCAGTTACGAAAGGATTTTGCAAATGATTAAGATCGAGCATCTGGTCAAAAATTACGGTGCCAACTGCGCGGTGGACGACGTCAGCTTTGAGATCGCCAAAGGCGAGATCGTTGGCTTTCTTGGCCCCAACGGCGCCGGCAAAAGCACGACTATGAATATTTTGACGGGCTATCTTTCCTCAACGGCAGGCCGCGTGAGCGTGGACGGCATCAACGTGCTGGATGAGCCCCTTGAGGTCAAGCGCCGCATCGGCTATCTGCCCGAGCAGCCTCCCCTTTACCTTGATATGACGGTGGAGGAGTATCTGATCTTCGTTTACAATCTGAAGGGCTGCACCCTCAACCGCACAAAGCACCTGGAGGAGATCTGCGACGTCGTGAAGATCAAGGACGTTTACAAGCGCGTGATCCGCAATCTTTCCAAGGGCTACCGTCAGCGCGTGGGCATCGCGCAGGCGCTGATCGGCAATCCCCCCGTGATCGTGTTTGACGAGCCGACCGTCGGCCTTGACCCCAAGCAGATCATTGAGATCCGCAACCTGATCCGCACGCTTGGCAAGGACCACACCGTCATCCTTTCCACGCACATTCTGCAGGAGGTGCAGGCGGTCTGCGACCGTATCATCATCATCAATAAGGGCAAGATCGTTGCCGACGAGCTGACCGAAAACATCAACCGCGTTGCCGACGGCAACCGCCGCTTCCGCGCAAGGATCTGCGGCCCGCAGCGCGAGGTGCTGAATATGCTGGGCGACCGCAGCGACATCTCCTTTGTCGAGGCACTGCCCCAAAGGGACGGCGATGCTTATACCTATATGATAGAAAGCGCGCCCAACGTGGATATGCGCAAATCCCTGTTCTACACGCTTGCGCAAAAGGGCTGGCCGCTTGTGGGGCTGGAGGCGCTTGGTATGAGCCTGGAGGACATCTTCATTTCGATCGTGGACAAGACGGGCGAGAGCGCGCGTGTCGGCAAGAAGGGCGGCAAGGCGCATCGCGGCAGTAAGAGCGCCACCGACCTTGAAAAGGATCTGGCACAATCGATCATTGATGCCACTGCCGAGGCACAGAAGAGCATTGCCCCCTACGACGGGGAGGACTAACCGAGAAAGGAGCATCGGCATTTGCCGATAAGAACCAAAGCGATGTTTGCAATTTACAAAAAGGAGCTGCGGGCGTACTTCATCAGCCCCGTGGGATACGTCTATACGGGCATATTCCTGGCGGCGGCGGCACTGATCTGCGCCTATACCACCATTCAGCAGGCAAGCTATAATACGACAAGCTATTTTCAGTATATGATCTTCACCTTTATCATTCTGATCCCGCTGCTGACGATGCGACTGTTTTCCGAGGAGCGAAAGATGCGGACCGAGCAGCTGCTGCTCACCGCCCCCGTTTCGATCACGGGTATGGTGTTCGGCAAGTATCTGGCGGCATTGACACTGTTCGTGTCGACGGTGCTGGTCTCCTGCATCAACTTTTTCCCGCTGCTGTCCTACGCCCTTGCCGAGCGCAGCACCGCCTCGCAGAGCGTGCACGTCGGCCCCGAGGGCGGACAGGTCATCGGATGCCTGATCGGTATGATATTGATCGGTGCCTGCTTTATCGCGGTGGGACTGTTCATCTCGTCCCTGACGGAAAGCCAGCTTTCCGCGGCGGTGATCACGGTCGCCACGATCGCGGTGATGATCTTAGTCGGCATTTTCAACGACCTCATCGGCTCGGCGTTCGTGCGCACGATCCTGAACTGGATCTCGGTACTCAGCCGCTTTGACCGCTTTGCATTCGGTCTGTTTGATTTTTCCGCCTTGCTTTACTATTTATCCATATCGGGTATATTCTTGTTTTTGACGGTGCGCGTTTACGAGAAGCGCCGTTGGGGCTGATGGGAGGTGCTACGGATGAAGCTTCTGCATACCAAAAAATTCCGTTACGGCAGTGTATCTGTGGCGCTGACCGTTGTGATCATCGCGGCGGTGATCCTGTTCAACGCAATCTTTACCGCCCTTTCCGAAAAGTTCACCTGGTATCTTGATATGACATCCGATGAGATGTACACCCTCTCGGATGAGGCAAAGGCCCTTTTGGATCAGGCATTTTTCGTTGTAAACGAAAACGGCGAGCGCACAGCGCCCCGCAAATACACCGACCCCCAGACGGGCGAGGAAAAGGATGTTGAGGTCACCATCATCTTCTGCACCCCGAAGGATCAGATGGAAGCCGAGACCACCCAGCGCTACGTGCTGTATACGGTCTTGGAGATGGCACAGGAATATCCCAATATCAACGTCAAATTCGTCGATTATCTGACCAACCCCTCGGCTGTTTCGCAGTATAAGGAAAGCTCGGGGCAATCGATCGGCCCCTACAGCATCATCGTGACCAACGGTAAGCAGTCGCGCGTGTACGCGCTCTCCGCGCTCTTCACCACCGACAGCAGCACCGAGACCGTGGTCGGCTATAACGGCGAGCAGCGTCTGGTTTCCGCCATTCACGCCGTCACGCAGGTGCAGACCCCCGTTGCCTGCTACACCACGGGACACAAGGAGGAGGACAGCTTTGAGGGCAGCGCCCTGCATATGCTGCTTTACGAAAACGGCTACGACGTGAAGCCCGTTGACCTTTCCAAGACACATCAGGCCGTAAAGGACACCGCGACCGGACAGGAAAAGCAAGTGCCCACCGACGAATATATGAAGGACTGCACACTGATCGTGATCTTTAACCCCCAAGAAGGCGATTTCTTGGAGAAAAATCACCACAATCGAGTCTCCGAGATCGACAAGCTGGAGCGCTTTATGGACAACAACCATTCGGTGATGGTCTTCTTTGATTATGAAACACATCGCATGCCCAATCTTGAGGCGTTCCTTGGCGAGTGGGGCGTTGGCATCGCCCGTCACACCGACGAGCAGACAGGCGTGGAGTCCAATTACCTGATCAAGGACACGTCCGAGGCGTACAGAATGGATCCTTACGCCAATCAAGCCGTCTACGTCGAGGCGGGGCTTGGCGCTTCGCTGACAAGACAGCTGCGTGATGCAAAGAACCCGAAGCCGGTGATGTTCCCCTATGCGGGTGCCATCGAAAGCACCTATGACCTCACGTACAACGACGAAAAGGGCTATTATTTCGGCAATTATTACGAAAACGGCGTGATGCGTGAGTCCTTCGACGTCTTTACCTCGTCGGACAGCGCGGTCGCGCTCGCAGGCGAGCAGACCCTTGACGCAAAAGCGCCCTTCAGCTATATGAAGGTCACGCGCGAGACCATTTATCGTGAGGAGACCAACGAAAGCACCTTCGCGTATCTGCTTGCGTGCGCTTCGACCGACTTTGTGTCCGCGGGCGCGCTTGACGTTGCCAGCTACGGCAATCACACCGTGCTGACCCGTGCCTGCCAGGAGCTTGGCGGCGCGCAAGTATCGGTCTCTCTTGCTTGCAAATATTTCTCGGATATGGAGATCAATTCGATCACCGCAAAAGCAGCAAATCAATACACCGTTGTTCTGACCGTGGTACCCGCAGCGGTCATCTTCATCGCAGGCGTTTATATCATGATTAGGAGAAAATACGCATAATGGAAGAAACGAAATTTCCCACAACGGCGCCCCGTCGCTCCTCGCTGAAGCGCCAGAGATTGGCAACGCTGATCGTTCTTGGCGTGGTCGTGGTGCTTGCCGTTGCCTTTGCGCTTGTCTGGCGTTTCACCTCGCGTATCATCGTGGAATATCCCAACGGCGATAACGTGACGGACACCGACGGCACCAAATACTATGCGGTGCAAAAGGACAAGGTTTGGGTGATGATCAACAAGCACGGCGACGTTTGCACCACCAATGCCGACGGGCTTTATGAAACAAAGGACGGCACCCTTGTGATGATCGACCCCGACGACGGCACACCCACCGTTGTGGCAACCGTTCTGAAGCACGGCACAGAGGATACGATGCTCAACGCAAGCGACGGCTCTTACGACATTTTGCTTTACCCGATGCTGGAGCGCGAGGATATCCAATCCATTGAGGTCAAAAACACGAAGGATCATTTCACCATCGAGCGCCAAAGCAGCGGCTCCTTTATTGTGAAGGGGCATCCGCAGGCACCCGTGCGTGACGTGATGCTTTCCACCCTTGTGGTCATCACGGGCTACACCCGCACGGTCGCACGTCTGGACCTTTCCCCCGAAAATCCCGATGCGGAGGGCTTCAGACAAAACGGCTATGCCGAATACGGTCTGCCCCAAGACCCTGCCGATGCCGAAAATTATTTTGTGATCACCACAACGGGCGGTGTCACGCACAAGGTCATCATCGGCAACGTCATCCTGGACGATACGGGCTACTACGCCCGCTATGCCGACCGAGAGGACGTTTACGTGCTCTCGCAAATGCAGGAATCGCAGTTCAACTCCACCCTCTCGGGCACCCTGCTTTGCGCCAGGGAGGACTACGTCACCCCCACCATCACCGCAACGCTGGGGGAGAACTATTATTTCGACGTCACCGATTTCACCATCTATAAGACCAACAGCCAAACGGCGGGAACCGATCTTTCCGCTTACGAAAAGGTGGTGCAGTTCTCCTACACGCCCATTGAGCTGCGCAAGAACACCTATTACGCCCATATGCCCTATGAGGGGCAGGGCAAGCTCAAGGGCTATGCCATCAACGACTCGAAGGCAGACGTCTGCCTGATGAGCCTGCTTGATATGATCCCCACCAAGACCGTGAAGCTCTATGGCGACGACGGCGAGACCGATGCCAACCTGGACGACTTTATCGCCACGTACGGTGTTGGCTTTGCCATCGAATTCACCCTGAACACCGAGCGCGCGGGCGCTGATTCCAACTACAAGCCCGTCACCAAGATCCCCCATCAGATCTGGATCAGCCCGATGATCACGACCGAGGAGGGCGTTGACGTTTACTATATGTTCAACGAGACCTACGATATGGTGGTGATGATGGAGCGCCGCTATGTTGAATTTTTGGAATGGAACGATTACAAGTGGGTGGAGCCCGGTATTTTTGAGGCGAACATCCTTTATCTGAAGGAATTGGACTTCGTCATCAAGAACGGCACCTCCTTCGGCGAAAACGAGGCAAACGCAGGGCTTTCGGGCGTGACAAACGCTTCGTTTGACGTTTCTCACGTGGACGAGAACGGCAACGCCGCCAATGCCAATTCCGACGTCGCCAACATCAGGATCTTTTACGACTATATGCAAAACGGTGTTTCCTCGGGCAGCAACAATCCCTTTACCGAGATCACCAAATTCAGATATTTCTATCAGACCCTGCAGTATTCCGAGCTGTCCGATGCTATGCCCGTCGGCAGTGAGGCACAGCAAGAGGCGCTGAAGGCAACCACCCCCGATCTTGAGATCAGAATGGTGCTTGAGGCGGGAGAGGGTAAGATCGTCGAAAAGGTCTACCGCTTCTACTACTACACCGCCAACGGCGATCGCGGCTGCTATGTGACGATCAACAACAACGGCTCGTTCTATATGAACCAAAAGCGCGTGGATAAGATCGTAAGCGACCTTGGCCGCCTGCTGGCGCCGAACACTGTGATCGAGCCCACCGCGAAGAACTGATCTGGGCAGCCAATGGGGCATAACACCGACAATATCTTAAGATGCACTGATTTATTTTCAGTTGCATAAAACGCCCTACCGCCGAATATCCGGCTGCAAATCGCCTCCCTTGTGCAAATGGGAACTGTGCCGCATAGCGGCACATGGAGTTTGCTAAGCAAACTCACGGAGGGATTGTGAGAAATGCGAACCGCTTTGTTTTCTAACAATCCCCCACCCGCTACGCGGGAGCCCCCTTTGCACAAGGGGGCCTCTGCTATAAGCGCTCCACCTGCATAGCAGGTGGTTGCTTTTCGCTAAAGGCTACAAGTCATGACCACCAGCCGTGCTGGTGGCTTGCACAAACCCCCTTGGGGCATTTCACACGCTGAGCCTATAGGCTCGTCGAATGATCCGCCACTTGCGGAAGTTGCCCCACTGCCACAGATGTGGCAACTATCCTTTAGCCTCCCTTGTGTAAAG
>JAGALS010000056.1 GCA_017625065.1 Clostridia bacterium
AAGCGAGGAGCTGCGAAGCGTGCGACTGAAGGGATCTACGAAGGATATACAATAGCTCTCGTGCATAAAGTTACATTTGCCACAAAAGCTATCAAAACCTGTTACAAGATCCTCAAAGGGTTTTAAACCCTTTGCCTTTCAAAAACGCCCGATTTATCGTACGTTTTTGAAAGTTCGACTCCGAAAATATGCCACAGGCATATTTTCTACGCTCAGGATGACACATTGGCTCAAAATGACGCACATACCTATAGAGACGACGGTTCTGACTTGAGTACATCATTCACAAAAAGCAACGCCCCGTTGGTCGATTTTTTGACCAACGGGGCGTTATTTATGCTTCCTTTCCCTCTTGCAATCTCTGATTCCGCTTGACAAAGCCGCGCAGCGAAATGCGGCGGAAGATCGAAAGGAACATACGTTTTGGAAGCAGCGCGTACATCAGCTTTTCGATCTTGAAAAGCAATCCGCCGCCCGCGGGCTTCTTTACAAGCCCCTGCCACGGCGAGCCCTTGACATAGCGGTCAAAGATCGCGTTTGCGGGGTGCCTGTTGCCCTTGTGCCACGGAAAATCACCCAAAAAGCGATAGGCGTGCAGGATCACGGGGGCTTGCCGCGCCTGCTCCAGCTCCTCGTGCGAATAGTAAACGCTTGGCTTATAGACCGCAAAAAAGGTCTTGTCGGCAAACGCCATATGATGGGGCTGCAGATTGTATGCGGGGGGCAGGAGATGGGTGTGCTCCTTCAACATCAGATTCAAAAGATCCTGATCGGGATTGCAGTATCTTGCGCGCACGTTGCGGATGTGATCCAAGGTTTTTTGCGTGATCTCAAGCGCCTTCCACTTCGGCACGTCAATGAGCAAAATGCCCGCGTTAAAATAAAGCTCGTCGGGCGAAAATCCAAGCATGGTCTTATACTGCACCGTCAGCGCGTCGCGCACGGCGGCAACGGCGTTCTCGCCCATATCCAACGTCATCAGCGGCGCAAGCGAGCCTGTCACGACCGTGTCGCAGTCCACGTACAACAGCCGCTCGATCTCCGCACCCACAAAGGTGTGGAAGAACAGACGGAAATTGGTGGTATACGAGCCGCGGTACGAGGGGATGTTCAGCGCCTTGATCTGCTCGATGATCGACTCCGCATCCACAAAAACAAGGTCTCTGCCATAATGCTCGGCTTGTTTTGCAAGCTTTTCGCGCGACGCGTCGCTCACGCGATCGGTCACGCAATAAACCGTCAGCGCTTCGAGCTCCCTGTTGTTTTCAAACAAGGAATACATCGAAATCCCCGCCCACGGTGCGTAATTTTCGTCACAAGCGTATAAAACACCAAGCTGCTTCATAAAAGGCTTCCTTTTCCTTTTTTGTGGTACGTGTTGATTATATCACACTCTCTCACGTTTGTCAATTCACATTGCGATGCAAGGTGCTGTGCAAAGTTTTGCATTATCCTTTGACAAGTGGGGGATTTTATGTTATACTATATTTTATAACATAGTGAAGGGGGGATATGTTTGGTTCGCATCACAGCGCTTGATCCAAACGGGCGCGCCAAGAGAGCTGGCGTGCAGGCAGGCGATACGTTGGTCTCGATCAACGGAAACGAGATTGCCGACGTGCTGGATTACCGTTTTTATCTCGCCGAATCCTGTGTCACCCTTTCGCTGCTTCGGGGGGACAAGCCCTTTTCCCTAACCATTCACAAGGGCGTTTACGACGACGTGGGGCTGGAATTTGAAACGCCGCTGATGGACAAAAAGCACGCCTGCGCCAATCGCTGCATCTTCTGCTTCATCGATCAGCTCCCAAAAGGGCTACGCCCTTCGCTGTATTTCAAGGACGACGATTCCCGTCTGTCCTTTCTGCACGGCAACTACATCACGCTCACGAACATGCGCGAAGCCGACATCGACCGCATCATCAAAATGCACATTTCCCCCGTGAACGTGTCGATCCACACCACAGACCCACAGCTTCGCTGTGAGATGATGAAAAACAAGCGCGCGGGCGAGGTGCTTGCCTACCTTGACAAAATGGCAAAGGCGGGCATCCGCCTTTGCGGACAGATCGTGCTGTGCCGCGGCATCAACGACGGCGAGGCGCTAAAGCGCTCGATGCAAGATCTTGCAAGGCTCCACCCCGCGATGAGCAGTGTTTCGATCGTGCCCGCAGGCCTCACGCGCTTCCGCGACGGGCTGTTCCCGCTCACCCCCTTCACCAAAGAGGAGTGCCGCGCCGTGATCGCCGAGGTCAACGCCTTTGGCGACAAGTGCGAAAAGGAGCTTGGCAGCCGCATCTTCTGCTGTGCCGACGAGTTTTATCTCAAGGGCGAGCTGCCCCTGCCCGACGAGGACTATTATGGCGACTATGAGCAGATCGAAAACGGCGTTGGACTGCTGCGCTCGCTGATGGCGGAATTCGGACGGGAAATGGAGTATATCGACGACTATATCCCCGCAAACGGTATCCAAAATCGCCGCATTTCGATTGCGACGGGCAAGGCCGCCGCACCCACACTGCAAGCGCTTTCCGACACGCTCATGCGCCGCGTAAACAGCCTTTCGGTCACGGTGCACGAGATCGAAAACAAGTTTTTTGGCCCCGAGATCACCGTATCGGGACTGCTGACGGGACACGACGTTGCAAAGCAGCTCTGCGGCAAGGCGCTTGGCGATGAGCTGCTGATCCCCGCCGCGATGCTGCGCGCCGAGGGGGACCTGTTCCTTTGCGGTATGAGCCCCGAAGAATTATCCGAGCGCTTGCAAGTGCCGATCCGTGCCGTCAAGAACGACGGTGCCGAGCTGCTTGCCGCTATGCTTGGGGTAGAGTGCCCCTATTAATGCCCCAACCAAATAGATCGGCAACTTGCTCATCTCCCTATAAAAGCATATATCAGTCATTTTAATCCTGCCCTATCTCCACAGATGTGGAAACTATCTTTAGCCTCCCTTGTGTAAAGGGAGGTGCCGAGGAACGAGGCGGAGGGATTGTAAAGATCTGGCTAAAACAATCCCTCAGTCGCTTCGCGCCAGCTCCCTTTACACAAGGGAGCCTTTCACTAAAGTTTTTCACTCTCACCTGCATAGCAGGTGGTTATTTGCGCTGAAGCTACAATAAAAATTTCCGCCGCATTTGCGGCTACCATCGACAAGAAACGAGGTGTTGACAGTGGCAAAACCTGTTGTGGCCATCGTGGGCCGCCCCAACGTGGGAAAAAGCACGTTTTTCAATAAGCTGATCGGCGAACGCCGCTCGATCGTGGAGGACACCCCCGGTGTCACCCGTGACCGCATTTACGGCGAGACCGAATGGCGCGGACGTAAAATAACCTTGATCGATACCGGCGGTATCGAGCCCAAAACCGACGACGTGATCCTCTCGCAAATGAAGCTGCAAGCCGAGATCGCGGTGGAAAGCGCCGACGTGATCATCTTCCTTTGCGACGTGCGCACGGGGCTGACTGCCGCGGACCGCGACGTTGCCATTATGCTGAAAAAAAGTGGCAAGCCCATCGTTCCCGCGATCAACAAGTGCGACCGCGTGGGTGCGCTGCCCTATGAATTTTACGAATTTTACGAGCTCGGCTTTGAGACCGAGCCGATCGCCGTTTCCTCGGTGCACGGCACGGGCACGGGCGACGTGCTTGATGCCGTCTACGATGCTCTGCCCGAGGCGGTAGAGGAGGACGGGGACGACGACTCGATCAAGGTGGCGGTCATCGGCAAGCCCAACGCGGGCAAATCCTCGATGATCAACCGCCTTGTGGGCAGCAACCGTCTGATCGTTTCGGACATCGCGGGCACCACGCGCGACGCGGTGGACACCCACGTGGAAAACGAGTACGGCAAGTTCACCTTCATCGATACGGCAGGCATCCGCCGTCAATCCAAGGTCAGCGACGCCATCGAAAAATACAGTGTGCTGCGTGCCCATATGGCGGTCGAGCGCGCCGACGTGTGCCTCATTATGGTCGACGCCAACGAGGGCGTGACCGAGCAGGACGAGCGTATTGCGGGCCTCGCGCACGAGGCGGGTAAGGCGTGTGTGATCCTTGTCAACAAGTGGGATACCATCGAAAAGGACAACAGCACCGTCAACCAATTCACCACGCAGGTCTACGAGGCGCTTGGCTATATGCAATACGCGCCGCTGATCTTCGTTTCGGCGAAAACGGGACAGCGCGTGACCAATATTTTCGAGCATATCTGCTACGTTTTCAATCAGAGCCGCACCCGTATCTCGACGGGTATGCTCAACGACGTGCTGGGCGATGCCACCACCCGTGTGCAACCCCCGTCCGATAAAGGCAGACGACTCAAGATCTACTATATGACCCAGGCAAGCGTTGCGCCCCCGACCTTCGTGATCTTCTGCAACAGCGCACCGCTGTTCCATTTTTCCTACCAACGGTATATCGAAAACTGTCTGCGCGATACCTTTGGCTTCCGCGGAACGCCCATCAAATTGATCATCCGCGAGCGCGGAGAGGAGGCACCCCATGCGTGATGCCGAGAGAATCATTGACAAGACCAAAATTTACGTGAAGGCGGGCAACGGCGGCAACGGCGCGGTTGCCTTCCACCGCGAGAAATACGTCGCGAGAGGCGGCCCCTCGGGGGGCGACGGCGGACACGGCGGCAACGTGGTGTTCCGTGTCGATCCGGGCGCAACGACGTTGCTCTTTTTCCGCGACCACCGTAAGTTCGTCGCCAAGAACGGCGGCGACGGCAAGGGCGAAAAGTTCCACGGCGCAAACGGCGCGGACGTTGAAATTCTCGTGCCCCAGGGCACACTCATCCGCGATGCCGAAACAGGCAAGATCATCAAGGATATGTCGGATAACGAACCCTTCGTTTGCTGCAAGGGCGGCAGAGGCGGCTGGGGCAACCGCCACTTCGCGACTGCCACCCGTCAGATCCCGATGTTCGCAAAGCCGGGTCTTACGGGCGAGGAGCGCGAGCTTGTTCTGGAGCTGAAGATGCTGGCGGACGTGGGGCTGATCGGTATGCCGAGCGTCGGCAAATCCTCGATCCTCTCGCGCATCAGCTCGGCACGCCCCAAGATCGCCGCATACCACTTCACCACCCTCTCCCCCAACCTCGGCGTTGTCCGCACGGGGGGCGAGTCGGGCTTTGTGGCGGCAGACATTCCCGGACTCATCGAAGGCGCCGCCGACGGCGCGGGGCTTGGTCACGCGTTCCTGCGGCACATCGAGCGCTGCCGACTGCTTTTGCACGTAGTCGACATTTCCTGCGAGGAAGGGCGCGATCCCATCGAGGATATCCGCACCATCAACGGTGAGCTTTCGCGCTACAGCGAAAAGCTGGCAGCACTCCCGCAAATGATCATCGCCAACAAGTGCGACGCCTTGGACGAGGAGCTTGTCGACGTTGCGGCGTTTGAAGCCTTCGTGAAAGAAAGTGGCTGGGAGCTGCTCTACGTTTCCGCCGCGACGGGCAAAAATCTGGACGAGCTGATCACCGTCGTCGCGCAAAAACTCGCTACGTTACCCCCCGTAACGGTATTTGAAAGCGAGCTTTCCGTGGACGAGCCGATCGAGGAGGTCGACGAAAACGAGGTCACCGTGCGCCGCGTGAACAACGACTTTTACGTCGAGGGCAAGTGGCTCACGGAGCTTGTGGAAAGCGTCAACTTCACCGACTATGAGTCGCTGGCTTACTTTGAAAAGACTCTGATCCGCCGCGGCATCATTAAGCTCTTGGAGGAAAAGGGCTGTACCGACGGACACACGGTTCACATTTACGATTTCGAATTTGATTTTGTGAAATAAAGGGAGGATTTTTATGAACATCTGGCACGATATGGATCCCAAGCAGATCACCCCCAAAAACTTTGCCGCCGTGATCGAGATCTCGAAGGGCAGCCGATGCAAATACGAGCTGGATAAGCACACGGGCCTCTTGCGCCTTGACCGCGTGCTTTATACCTCAACGCACTACCCCGCAAGCTATGGCTTTATTCCGCGCACCTTTGCTGACGACGGCGACCCCTTAGACGTTCTGGTGCTTTGCAACGAGCCGATCCAGCCCCTGACGCTCGTGCAGGTCTACCCCATCGGCGTGATGCGCATGCTGGACGACGGACACATCGACGATAAGATCATCGCCGTACCCTTCACCGACCCCAACTACAATTCCTATCACTCGATCGACGAGCTGCCCGCGCACATTTTTGATGAGATCATGCACTTTTTCAAGGTCTACAAGCAGCTTGAAAACAAGCAGACCGACATCAAGGAGCTGTATAACCGCGAGGAAGCCGAAAAGATCGTGCGCGACGCGATCGACGGATACGTGGAGAATTTCTGTCGCTGAAAGCGCGCTCTTGCGCGCAATGAAATAAATCCGCTGGCGCGGATTTGTGAAATGACCTGTCGGTCATGAAATGCTCGCTTCGCAAACATGAAATGCCCTTCCGGCATGAGTGGATTTATTTCATTTCATGTACGACCAAAGAGAGTACATTTCATGATTGCGCAGCAATTATTTCATGTGCGCAGCACATTTCATTTAAAAAGGAACAGGCATTACTCGCCTGTTCCTTTTTGTTTGTTTCATTATTGCTTTGCCATCAAATACGCCCGCATTTTTTCGGCTCTTGCCAAAAGCTCCGACAAGATCGCATCGCGCTCCTCGTCGGGGGCGTAAAGCGATTGATGATGCGCCTCCATCACGACATCACCCTTGTAGCCGATCTCAAGCAGCACGTCCAAAAACTCCTTCCAATCAATATTGCCGTCACCGGGGAGCATATGATCGTCGCGGCGACCGCGATTGTCGTGAATGTGCAGCGAAAGCGGCACATTTTTAACGTCCAAAAGCGCCTTGCTTCCCGTGCCGCGCGCGTTGGCGTGTCCCGCATCGTAGCACCAGCCAAGATAAGGCGAGTTGACCTCGTCCACAAGTGCGGAAAGACCCTCGGGCGGGATGGTCGCGCCCCAGAGCAGGTTTTCGGAAAGCAGGATCACGTTGTTTTTCTCGGCTTCTTCCAAAAGCGCCTGGTAGGCGGGCACGTTGACCGACAAAAATTCATCGTCGCCCTCGATCACGCCGCCGTCCGCGCGCTTGTGAATGGGATGCACCACCGTGTATTTTGCGCCAAGTACACGGCACACGCCAAAGCAGCGGAACAGCTCCGCGCCAAGCGCCGCGTTGCCAAACGCGTGGGAATGGGTATAGGAAACGCCGTTTTTCTCGGCAAGCTCGCGCAAATTCTGCGCCCAGGGCTCCCACGCGTCGGTGGAAAAGGGGCAGTCCTTGTTTTGTACGCAATAGTCCATCGCAAGGTCAAGATGCCGATACCCCAGCGCCGCAAGCCGCAGCAGCGCCCCCTCGACAGAATGCTCGGGCGGAAATACACAGGTCGTTGTTACAATGTTCATTTTCATTCCCTCTCCTTCGGTTTTTTATCAATATCACTTAGTCGGAAACTCATAACACAAGCAATACGTTGTATCCTTATATACAAATTCAAAATTTTCAATACCGTTTTCCGTATGAGCTTCTTTTGGCACGATACACCACTGATACGCTGCCGCGTCTAATTTGGAAGAAATATTCCAATCATACTCATTTGAAATTCGCTCATTCAACAGAAATGCGGATGTGCTTTTCACCTTATATTTTGCATTCTCGCCCTCGCCCTTCACCAACAAAACCACAATATGTATCGAATCACCCTTGATCACAAAATCCAGATTGACACCCTCTGCTTGCTCGGTGAAAACATAATCACTTCCGTCATAGCAATCTGTTTCCCCTCGCGCAAGATCAAGGTTATGATAATATCCGTCAAAGGTCTTTGTGCAAGAAGATAATGCAACGATGCACACCAAAACAATCAAAGCACTGATAAGTTTTTTCATTGTTTCCCCCTCCGAAATTATGTATTGCGCTGATATATAACGTGCCTTTTGTCAGAAGCCTTCCTCATCATTCGGCGGTTCTTCTTTTTTCTCCAACGCATCTAAAATGCGGTCATAAAAATTCTTTTTGTACCCTTCCCTGTAAGGAGAGCCAAAACGAAGCTTATTTTGATAACGGGTCGCGTTTTTCACGACCAAAATGATCACGCTGACAACAACAAACACAAGAAGCGCGATCAAGGGTATTGTGAGCAGTGCTTTTTTCCACAATGCAGAGCTTACGTCATACAAAACCTCTGTTTTGCCGCCCGTGTCACCGACAACGATCTGACCGTACTCGTTGACCACAAGCCCCAGCACGCCAAGACCTGTTTTGGCGATGTAGGTTTCATCTCCCACGCTCTTTTTCTTTTTCCACACCTCTGACCAATGGGAAGTGTTATTCGGGGTATTCAAAATCGACTCTACTTTTAATACCGTTCCCTTGTTATCCACCAAAACCGCGTGATCGCCACGAACGATATAGATCCAAAGATCTTCCCCTTCCCACTCGGCATAGATCACGCCGTCGGTATCTACGGTATATTTGTATTGAAATTTGCCGCCCCTATCGTACACGTAAACCACAGGGTTGACGGTGCCCGAATCTGACACAAGAGCGATCATACCCTTGTCGCTGACGTCAAAATTTGAAAACGGTCTTTTTTTCGCGTTATGGGTTGAATAAGAAATTCTGTTTTCCACTCTTTTCGCTTCATTTACTGAAACGCTTTCCGTCTCAAAGGCGATCGCCAAAGTAGAGAGCTGCATCAGTAAAATCAAAGCAATGATGAAAAATAAGAACATATGCCTTTTCACTGTGAGTTCCCCCTTGATCGACCTTTATGATATCAGTATATCATATATTTTCATTTTTCGCAAGGGAAAACGCACATTTGAACACGCGTCATCCTGAGCGAAGCATGAACTCGCCTTCGGCGAGTAACGAGAGTTTTTGCGACGGCTAAACGCCGCCGATTTGCAAAGCAAATTACCAAAAACTCTTAGCGCAAGCCCGTAGAAATAGGCATTCCTTTTCTTTGTGCGTGACTACTCATCCGCGACCAACAAGCGAAAAACGCACCAACCGTAGGGCGGGGGTTTACTCCCGCCGAAAACAAAGGCGTTTGGCTTTTACAACACGGCGGCAGCAAGCCCCCGCCCTACAAGATACACCCTGTATCCGCGATGCGTAATCGAACGACGCACAAGCCTGTAGGGACCGGCGCCCTCGTAAGGAGCGTAGCGACGGAATAGCGAGCCTGCAAGCGTCCGCCCCGAACCGCAAAAAACCGCGCGGACGAAAGATTTTCGTCCGCGCGGCTTTGCATCAAGCGATGCACTTAGCACTTATGCATTTTCCTTTTCCTCGTCCTTTGGGGCAAGGCGGCGACGGCACCAATTGCGCTTGCCGCAGTGGGGGCATTTGAGATGGCGGTGCATGACGGTGTGCGCGCCCATGATATAGGCGGTCTTGGTAGGCACAAAATACTCACCGCACTTCCTGCACTCAAAATAACCCGCCGTCATTTCCAGCACGGCAGCAACGCCGATGCCGCCAAACATGACCACAAGCCCGATGGCGATCAGCGTGACGCGCAGCCAGGTTTCCATTTCCAAAAGGCCCGAGAGCATAATGAGCGTGCAAGATGCGAGCAGCGTGATCATCACCACCACGACCTCCAAGATCAGCTTGCGTTTGTTTTCTTTTCTTTCATCGATCAGTTTCATCATATTTTCCTCCGCGT
>JAGALS010000057.1 GCA_017625065.1 Clostridia bacterium
GGTTTGTGCGTCATCCTTACGGCTACGTGTCATCCTGAGCGGAGCAAACACCACAGTGCGGTGTTTGCGGAGTCGAACTTTCAAAAACGTACGACAAATCGGGCGTTTTTGAAAGGCAAAGGACAACGTCCTTTGAGGATCTCGTATGGAATTTTGATAGCTTTTGTGGCAAATGTATCTTTGCGCACGAGGGCTATTGGTGATCCACACTAGATCCCTTCGTCACTATCGTTCCTCGGTTTTGCTTGCTCGAGCAAGCTCTCGACCCTCAAAACTTCGACGCGGGCTTACGCCCTTGCTCAGGATGACACGATAGCCCGAAGTTTTCGGTAATTTGCGAAGCAAATCGATGGCGTTTAGCCATCGCGAAAACTTCATCTGCTTTGCAAAAGGCAAAGCTGGCTCAGGATGACACGCTGACTTAGAATATTGTACTTGCTCCGAAGTTTGCCGATTTGCAAGGCAAATGGAGCCGTTCAGGCGACAAGGCAAAACTTCATCTGCTTCGCCGCAAGGCGAAGCTGGCTCAGGATGACACACAGACGGTAGAATGGGTTTGCGCGCCACCCTTACACGCATAAAAATGCAAAAATTTGCAAAAATTTGCGCGAAAATGCGGAAAGTGGTGCGCTTTCCTCAAAAAAACGGCAAAAAAGTGGCGGAGTTTGATAAAAAAATGGCAAAAAGCCTTTACTTTTTCACAAAAAAGTGCTATGATATAAGGTGCGTTTATAGGCTCTTTGCACGGCGGCTTGCCGCGGTGCTTGGATGACCATACAGAAAGCAAAAATATTAAGAAAATATATCAAGGAGGATTTTATCTTATGGCAATCGAGAGAAGAAAGATTTCCATGGACGGTAACACCGCGGCGGCGCACGTTTCCTATGCGTTCACCGAGGTTGCCGCGATCTACCCCATCACCCCCTCCAGCCCCATGGCTGAGGTGACCGACACCTGGTCTGCCGCCGACAAGAACATTTTCGGCGAGCCTGCCCGTAACATCATGGGCGAGCGTGTGCAGATGGTCGAGATGCAGTCCGAGGCAGGCGCAGCAGGCGCAGTGCACGGCTCTCTTGCCGCAGGCGCACTGACCACCACCTACACCGCATCCCAGGGACTTCTGCTGATGATCCCCAACATGTATAAGATCGCGGGCGAGCTGTTGCCCAGCGTTATTCACGTTTCCGCGCGCTGCGTTGCTTCTCACGCGCTGAACATCTTCGGCGACCACTCCGACGTTTACGCCTGCCGTCAGACGGGCTACGCGATGCTTGCCGAGACCAACCAGCAGGAGATCATGGACCTTGGCGCTGTTGCACACCTTGCAACCATCAAGGGCCGCGTACCCGTGCTGAACTTCTTCGACGGCTTCCGTACCTCTCACGAGGTGCAGAAGATCGAGGCTTGGGACTACAAGGACCTTGCCGAGATGGTCGATATGGATGCGATCAAGGCGTTCCGTGAGCGCGCCATCAACCCCGAGCATCCCGTGCTCCGCGGCTCTGCCGAGAACGGCGACATCTTCTTCCAGCACCGCGAGGCCTGCAACACCTACTACAACGCCTTCCCCGCTATCGTCGAGGAGTACATGGACAAGGTAAACGCAAAGCTTGGCACCGATTACAAGCTCTTCAACTACTACGGTCACCCCGAAGCAGACCGCGTCATCATCGCGATGGGCTCTGTCTGTGACGTTTGCGAAGAGGTCATCGACTACATGATGGCAGCAGGCGAGAAGGTCGGCCTTGTCAAGGTCCGTTTGTACCGCCCCTTCTGCGCGGACAAGCTGGCCGAGGCGATCCCCGCCACCGCGAAGAAGGTCGCAGTCCTTGACCGCACCAAGGAGCCCGGCGCACTTGGCGAGCCCCTTTACCTTGACGTTGTTGCGGCGCTCGCTCACACGGGCCGCAAGCTGAACGTCGTTGGCGGCCGTTACGGTCTTGGCTCCAAGGACACCACCCCCGCATCTATTTTCGCGATCTACGAGAACCTCAAGAAGCGTGCTCCCAAGCACAACTTCACCGTTGGCATCGTGGACGACGTGACCGGTCTTTCCCTGCCCGAAAAGGCTGCGCCCGACACAGCTCCCGCTGACACCATCGCGTGCAAGTTCTGGGGTCTTGGCGGCGACGGCACCGTCGGTGCAAACAAGAACTCCATCAAGATCATCGGTGACAACACCGACAAGTTCATTCAGGCGTACTTCCAGTACGACTCCAAGAAGACCTCGGGTGTGACCATTTCTCACCTGCGCTTCGGTGACACCAAGATCAAGGCTCCTTACTATATCACCAAGGCTGATTTCGTTGCTTGCCACAACGTATCCTATATTCTCAAGGGCTACAAGATCGTTCAGGACGTGAAGCCCGGCGGCACGTTCCTCTTGGACTGCCAGTGGAGCGCTGACGAGCTTGACGTGAAGCTGCCCAAGTCCGTCAAGGCTTATATCGCGCAGAACAACGTCAAGTTCTATATCATCAACGCGACCTCGATCGCAAAGGATCAGGTCGGCAACGCGAAGGTCAAGAACACCGTTCTGCAGTCGGCATTCTTCTCTCTTGCAAAGGTCATGCCCATCGATTTGGCGATCGAGAAGATGAAGTACATGGCAACCAAGTCCTACTCCAAGTTCGGCGAAGAGGTCGTTGCACAGAACCACAACGCCATCGAGCTTGGCGCCACCGCTTACGTCGAGGTTGCCGTTCCCGCAGAGTGGGCAAAGGCCGGCAAGGACAAGGCTGAAAAGCCCGCTACCGGCGATCGCGCAGCACTTGTTGATTTCGTCAACAACGTCGTCAGACCCGTCGGCAAGATGGACGGCGACTCCCTGCCCGTTTCGGCATTTATGCCCTACGCAGACGGTACCTTCCCCCAGGGCTCTACCGCCTACGAGAAGCGCGGCGTTGCCGTTTACGTTCCCACCTGGAACCCCGAAAAGTGTATTCAGTGTAACAACTGCTCGTTCGTCTGCCCTCACGCCACCATCCGTCCTTACGCGATGACCGAGGAGGAGGCAAAGAACGCGCCCAAGTCCACCAAGATCGCTTCCAAGCCCGTGCTGAAGACCGACTACAAGTTCACCGTAGCCGTTTCTCCTCTGGACTGCATGGGTTGTACCCTTTGCGTCAAGGCTTGTCCCGTCAACCAGGGCGTTGACAAGAAGGCCGCTGCCGCAGGCGTCAAGCCCAATCCCGCTGATTACGCGATCATGATGACCACGCAGACCTCTCAGGCTGACCAGCAGGCCGCTTGGGATTACTGTGTCGCAAATGTTTCCGAGAAGCCCGAGCTGATCAACGCCACCGTCAAGGGCTCGCAGTTCAAGCAGCCCCTGCTTGAGTTCTCCGGCTCCTGCGCAGGCTGTGCCGAGACCTCTTACGCAAGACTGATCACCCAGCTCTTCGGTGAGAGAATGTATATCTCCAACGCAACGGGTTGCTCCTCTATCTGGGGCGGCTCCGCACCCGCTACCCCCTACACCGTCAACAAGGAAAGCGGCAAGGGTCCCGCTTGGGCGAACTCGCTCTTTGAGGACAACGCAGAGCACGGTCTGGGTATGGCACTCGGTCAGAAGGCGATCCGCGCAAAGCTGATCTCCAAGATCGAGGATATGATGGCTTCCGACAAGGCATCCGAGGACTTCAAGGCTGCCGCAAAGGCGTTCCTTGACACCAAGGACGACGGCAAGGCTAACGCTGCCGCTACCGACGCGCTTGTCGCAGAGCTTGAAAAGGCTGCTGCCGCAGGTTGCCCCACGGCTCCCGCGATCCTTGCTGAGAAGGATTACCTCGCGAAGAAGTCGGTTTGGATCTTCGGCGGCGACGGCTGGGCATACGACATCGGCTTTGGCGGTCTTGACCACGTGCTGGCTTCCGGTGAGGACGTCAACGTGATGGTATTCGATACCGAGGTCTACTCCAACAC
>JAGALS010000058.1 GCA_017625065.1 Clostridia bacterium
AGCACGCCGTTGTTCATGATCACGATGACCATGGGGATCTGATAGGAAACGGCGGTTGCAAGCTCGTTAAGGTTCATACCGAAGCTACCGTCGCCCGTGATCAGCAGCACGGGATCGCCCGTGGCTACTGTCGCGCCCATCGCGGCGCCCATACCAAAGCCCATCGTACCAAGTCCGCCGCTGGATACGAAGCGGCGAGGGCCGTCAAAGCGGACGTACTGTGCCGTCCACATCTGATGCTGTCCGACGTCGGTGGTGATGACGGTGTGGGGGAGCTTTTCGGCGTTGATGATATCAAACACACGGCGAGGGGTGAGCCTCTCGCCCGCCTGCTCACGCTGCTCGGCGTCGAACTGATGCTCACGCGCCAGGTGCGCTTTCACGATCTCCTGCCATTCGGGATGCTTTTGCTCTATCGCGCCTGCGGCGATACGGGTGAAGGCATCCTTCACGTCGGCAACGATGCCAATGTCGACCTGCACGTTTTTATTGATCTCGGAAAAATCGGGGTCAAGCTGGATCACGCGGGTCTTCTTCGCGTATTTGGAAACATTGCCCGTAGCACGGTCACTGAAGCGCACACCCACCGCAAGGATCAGATCGGCATCCTTTTGCGCCATTGAGGACGCGTAGTGGCCGTGCATACCCTGCATACCAAGGAAGCGCTCGCAATCGTCATTGACTGCCGAAAGTCCCATAAAGGTACAGCCGATGTAAGCATCCAGCTTTTCGGCAAGCGCAATGATCTGCTGACCCATACCAAGCCCTGCGGCGCCGCCGCCTATGTAAATATAAGGACGCTTGGCGGCGTTCATCAGTGCGATCGCTTCGTCGATCTGCGCCTGCGCGGCGATGGGAAGCGGAAACTTTTCGGGGATGGGCTGCTCCTCAAACTCAAAAGTGGCGACCTGAACGTCCTTGGGCACGTCCACAAGCACAGGGCCGGGACGACCGGACTTTGCGATGCGGAACGCCTCACGGATGGTGTCGGCAAGCTTTGCGATATCGTTGACGAAATAGTTATGCTTTGTGATGGGCAAGGTGATGCCCGTGATGTCGATCTCCTGGAAGCTATCCTTACCGATCAGCGAGCAAGGCACGTTGCCCGTGATGGCGACCATCGGGATCGAGTCCAGCATAGCGGTGGCGATACCCGTCACCAGATTGGTGGCACCGGGACCCGAGGTGGCGATGCAAACGCCAACCTTTCCCGTGGCACGGGAATAACCGTCTGCCGCGTGGGACGCGCCCTGCTCGTGCGCGGTCAGAACGTGGTTGATCTGATCGCGGTACTTATAGAGCGCGTCGTAAATATTGATCACCTGACCGCCGGGATAACCGAACACGTCGGTCACGCCCTGCTCGATCAGGGTCTTGATGATAATCTCTGCTCCTGTCAGCTTCATGCTTTAATTCTCCTTCTGCGCGCCAAGCATACGGTTCACCGCGCTGACAAGTGCACGCACCGAGGAGGCGATGATATCGCTGTCGATACCGGCGCCCCAGAAGGCTTGATTGCCTTTGCGTATGCCAACGTATGCCGCTGCCTGGGAGGTGGATTTTTCCTCCAGCGCGTGTTGGGTGTATTGTTCAATGGTATATTCGACGCCAAGCACCTTGCGGATCGCCGCGTGCATCGCGTCCAAACGGCCGTTACCCGAGGCACTGACCTCGATCGCCTTGCCGTCCACCGAAAGGCGCGTGATCGCCATCACGCCCGTATCGGTCTCAACGTAGGTCGCCTTTTCGACCTTGAGAACGTCCGCGCGGTTCACGAAGTCGCGCACGAAGATGTCATAGACCTCCTGGGGCTGCAGCTCTCTGTGCTCGTGGTCGGAAATGCTCTTGATGTGATAGCCGAATGCCTCGCGCATCTTGGGCGGCAGGACGTGATGGTATCTGGTCTCCAGAATGTAGCCGATACCGCCCTTGCCCGATTGCGAGTTGATGCGGATGACGTCCGCTTCGTAAACTCTGCCGACGTCCTCGGGGTCGATGGGAAGGTAAGGAACGTTCCAAACGCCTCCCTTTTCCTCGCGCCACTTCATACCCTTGGCGATGGCATCCTGGTGCGAGCCGCTGAAGGCGGCAAACACCAGCTTGCCGCTGTAGGGCTGGCGTTCGTACACGTGCATACCCGTGACCTTCTCGTAGACCTCAGTGATGGCAGGCAGGTCGGAAAAGTCAAGTCCGGGCTCGATGCCCTGCGAGTACAGGTTGAGCGCAAGCGTGATAATGTCAACGTTACCCGTGCGCTCGCCGTTGCCAAACAGCGTACCCTCTATACGGTCGCCGCCGGCAAGCAGACCCATCTCGCTGTCTGCCACGGCACAGCCGCGGTCGTTGTGGGGATGCAACGAAATGATCAGATTTTCTCTGTTGTGCAGATTCTTGCACATATATTCGACCTGCGCGCCGTAAACGTGGGGCATCGAATGCGACACGGTAACGGGCAGGTTGATGATGACCTTGTCCTCGGGCGTGGGCTGCCAGATGTCGATAACCTTGTTGCAGATCTCGGCGGCAAATGCGGGCTCGGTGCCCGTGAAGCTTTCGGGAGAATACTCGAAAACAAAGCAGCCTTCGGTTTTTTCGCGATATTCGCGGCAAAGTTTTGCGCCCGTTACGGCGATCTCAACGATCTCCTCCTTGGAGCGGCGGAACACCTGCTCGCGCTGTGCCACGGATGTGGAGTTATACAGATGCACGATGGCGCGCTTTGCACCCTTCAACGCCTCGAAGGTCTTGGCAATGATATGCTCGCGCGATTGCGTCAGCACCTGAATGGTGACGTCATCGGGGATCAGATCCTGCTCGATCAAGGTGCGGCAGAAGGTGTATTCGGTCTCGGATGCGGCGGGAAAGCCGATCTCGATCTCCTTGAAGCCGAGCTTGCACAGGGTCTTGAAGAAGTTCAGCTTTTCGGAAAGGTCCATCGGGGTGACCAGCGCCTGGTTACCGTCGCGCAGGTCGACCGAGCACCAGATGGGGGGCTTTTCGATGGCGTCCTTGAACATCCAATCCATACTCACGCCCTCGGGCACAAAGTATTGCTTTTTGTACTTTTCACAGTTTTTCATAAGTCTTCCTTTCTCTTTTGCCGCTGCGGCGCTTTTTAAAACAAAAAAGCCCCTTCTACGCAACAGCACAGAACGCTTGATTTGCATAAAAGAGACGAAGGCATTGCTCTCCGCGGTACCACTCTTATTTGATGCGACGCACCCACTCAACGCCGTGCAAAACACGACTTCTCTGTAACGGGAGAACCCGTCCGAGCCTACTTGACGGTACACCGTCGTTGGGTCGGCAGCTCCGGGAGGAGTATCCTTCACCTTGCGTACCGTCTCGCACCGCCCGACGGCTCTCTTTGCCGCGCCGTGAAGTTTTGTTCCCATCATAGCCTTAATATAATATATATTATAATAAATTGCGCGTTTCCCGTCAACATTTTTTTGACTAAAAATTCATTTTTTCTTTTTCGCACAAAAAATCGTGCCATACTGCACAATTTTCTGTTGATTTTACTAGGTTGCTTTTTGCGGCTCACTGTGATAAAATGAAGGTGCCTGTTATGCAAAAACGAGTATGCTTTCGCTTTCGGGAAAGGAGGGGACGTTTTGGACAAGGAAAATATCCTGCCCGTTTATCTTCGCGTATGGCGCTCGATCGTGATCTATGCGCTGACGGCGGCGCTTGTCGGCTTATGCTGTTTTCTCTATACGTTTTTTGTTTTTTCGACCTTTGACCCAACTCCCCAGAACGCCCCTGATTGGGACCAGGTCTTTTTTCCGTATCTGACACAAAGTGTGATCGCCTTGATGCTGCTGAATTCTCTGATCCGCATTTTTGCCCATCGCGATGCCGTGATGCGCGAGCTGCTGTACCCCGGTGCTGACGGGGTCGGCGACTTCGAGGAAACAGTAATGCAAGTCTTGCGTTGCAAATTTTTCTGGATCGAATGTGCCGCGCTGATGGCATTGCCCATCCTGCTTCCGTTGGAATTTACGCTTTACCCCATCCCATATCTTCTTTTTTATCACACCGCCATCCCGCGCGCCATGCAAAAGCTGATCCTTTGCGCCATCATTTTGCCAATTCTGTTTGGTATGTGCCTGTGGCATCACACCGCCGCCATTTACGTCTGGCAGGAAGCCGAGATCGCCGAACGACCCGATAACACGAGAAAGCTCGCCTCCCCCATTGCCGCCACCTGCTTTGTTTACGGTATGGCACTGCTCTGCTTACCTTCCATCATTTTGATACTGATCCAAGCGCTGATCTCGCTTGCCGCCTTCAGCACGTCGCTGGCGGGGCTTGCTGTGATCTCTGTGCTGCTTGTCGGATTTTTGCTTCGGTTTGTCCGCGCGCTTCGCATCAGGCGCGCATTTATCAAAAATCTGCGCGAACGGTGTCGAAAATGCGGCTTTATGCTCTCAAAAATCAAGCGGCCCTACGCCTCGCTTTTTTGGACGAAAAAAGAGGTCAGCTTCACCGTCAAGGCAAACGGAAAGACCTATGACTGCAAGCTGCTGGCGGGGCTCTCGCGCGGCAATCCCGTGTCGATCTCCCAAGACGGTGTAATGCACGTGATCCATAGCTGGGGACTGCGTATCATACCGACAAGAGGCATCTATATGGCGACCTTTTTCCACGCGCCCGACGGCAGAGTCGATCGGATGCTCCACGCCTCGCATTGGCACCAAAAGCTGGAATTTCTGCGCTTTACCGTAAAGAGCTCCTTCGCCTTTGAAAGCGATGTACAGAAGGTGTTGATCGTAAATCCCGTACCCATTTCGCTATTTGCGGGTACGGAAAAGCGAGCACGCCCCATCGACAACGGCGATCAGATCGGCAATTATAAGGTCTTTGCCGGCACCGCATTTCTCAATGCTCTGGAGCGTGATTGCATCGACCATAAATAAAAAAGATCCGCGCAAATGCGCGGATCTTTTTTATTTGTCCATCATACGGAAAGTCCAAAGAAATGCAATAAGAGCACGAGCACCACAAGCAAGGTGGCGTTACGCGCGACACGCGCGGTCATTCCCCTTTTTGTGATCGAAGCGAGGAATGCAAGCAAAAAGCAGCCGATCGTGCCGATGCTGCAAAGCAACGTGATCACGGACATCGCATCAAAGAACGAGGAAAACGCACCGCCGCCGTATCTGATGCCGACAAGGATCTGTAAAAGGGCGCAAATACTCATCAATGCGGCAAAAAGCAACGGCAAGGTGAAAACAAAGCTCTCGGCGTGCGGCTCATAGCGCCAAGCAAAATAACGCATCAGCGAAAAGGCACCGCCGAGCAAAAACCACAGGCACAGTAAAAGCACGGCATAGAACAGGATCGTTGCGGGAATCCTCTGCTCAAAAAACGATACAGGTAGATAGGCTTCGCCGTCTGCGGTGACCACCGCCCTGACCTCTCCCTCTTCGTCAAGCAAAAACTGCAGTGTTGCAACATCTTTTCCGACCTCGGCAAAAATGCCGGGGGCGATCTGGTGCATCGTTTTACCCAAGAACAGCAGCTCGCCACCGTCAGTGACCTCTGCCTGCACACACGCGTTCTTGCGCATAAAGCGTCCGACGAAGCTATTCCCCTCGCCCTGTGCCGTTGCATACGTGCCTGCAAGCGTTTCAAGATCAAGCATCGTGCCGCCCGCTTCAACGGCAATACCCGAGGACGCGCCGCAAAGGGCTGCGGGCACAGAAAGCAGTTCGCTGTTTGCGGCATTGGTCAAAACGACCGCACCGATATTTCTCGCGGGGGCGATCCAAAGACTTGCGCCGAAATGCGTGGTGCTATCCGTCACACCGAGCGCGCTGCCCCGCACGAAAAGGCCGGGGGCAAAAGAGGAAAAAATGCCGTTTTTCGATACCGTTTGCAGGATAATTTGACGCGACGCGTCGGAAAGGACTGCCGCGTTACCCTTTAAAAGAAAGGAGAGCAGCGCAGAAAGATCCGCTGCTGTGGAGAGCGCGCCCGAAGCCGGATACAGCCCCGCATAGCTTCTGCCCTGCCGCCCGGCAAGTGCAAAATTGCCCTCATCGAGCACAATATGTCCCTTTGCCATTTTGTGGTTGCTGCCCTCCCCATCGGGATCCAGCACCGTATCGGTTATTTCAAGCGGGTTCAGGATCTTTTCCTGCACGTATTCGGCATACGGAAGATCCGCCGCACATTCCACCACATAGGCGGCAAGCGCAAGTCCGAAGGGTGAATACGAACAAAGCGTACCCGGCTGTGCGATCTGCTTTGGCACCTGCGCAAGCAATGCTTCCTTCAAAGAATCGAAGCGGTGCGAGGGCTTTTGAAAGATCAGGTCAAAGGTACGTCCCTCGAAGCCAGCCGAGGAGAGCAAAAGCTGCTCGGTGGTGACGGGATGGGCAAGGTCCAGCTTTTGCATAAAGTCGCCCGGCAAATAGGTATCGATGCTTGCCTGCAGGGAAAGCTGCCCCTCCTCCGCAAGACGGTATGCCGCAAGTGTCACGAAGATCGCCGAAAGATCCCCGATCTCAAAGACGGTATCGGGAACGACCAGAGTGCGCGATTCGATATCGGCATAGCCAAAGCCCTCCATCATCGCGATCTCACCGTTTTCAAGCACGACGACCGCAGCTCCCGGGGTGTCGGTCCCCACCTGTGCCGCGACCGCGCTCTGGACGGTGGCGATTATGGGATCGTTCGGAGAAACGGCGCAAACGGGTATCAAAAACGCCGACAAAAGTAGCAAAAAAGCAACAAAAAACGACACCGTTTTCTTCATACGCACCATCCTTTCATACAAGCTATTCCAAGTATATCATATTTCCGAAATTTTAGCAAGTACGCCTGCTTATTTTTTTCCAAGCGGCACAAAGGCGCGCCGTTCCAGATACCGCCGTGCGCTCTCGGCGGCATTGGCACCGTCGGCAACGGCAGTGCTGATCTGGCGCAGCACCTTCACACGTGTATCTCCTGCCGCGAAAAGTCCGTCGGTGGCACAAGCGCATCTTTCATCGGTGATGACGTATCCTTGCTCATCGAGTGGGAAAAGAGTGGCAAACGGGGCGTTTTGCGGCTCTCTGCCGATCGCGATAAACACCCCTTCGACCCGTAAAGCCTCGGTCTTTCCCGTATCTGTATCTTTCAAGATCAACGTCTCGACACGCTCATCGCCCCGTATGGCGCCAACGGTACGGTTGGTATGAAAAACAACGTTCGGCATCGCCTCAAGGCGCGCCAAAACACTCCGTTCCCCACGAAACTGCTTGCTGCGATGCACGATATGCACCGTCGCCGCGATGCGCGAAAGGTACAGCGCTTCGGCAAAGGCGCCGTTGCCGCCGCCCACCACGGCAACCGATTTTCCCCCGAAAAAGCGCCCGTCGCACAGCGCACAATAGGAAACGCCTCTGCCCAAAAGCGCCTGCTCCCCATTCACGCCAAGACGCCTTGGACGCGCGCCGTTGGCGAGGATCACGGTGCGCGCCTCGTAGCGCTCTTTGTCGCACAAAAGTGAGAAGAAAAGTCCGTTTTTTTCGACCCGTTTCACGTTTTTTGTGACAATTTCGGCTCCTGCGGTCCTAGCCTCGGCAAGACACGAGGCGGCAAGCCCCTGCCCTGTAACGCGCCCAACGCCGATATAATTTTCGACCTCTGCGATCTCGGTGAGCTGCCCCCCACCGCCCATCGCATCAAACACCTGAACCGAAAGCCCCGCACGGGCTGCATAAAGCGCCGCGGAAAGCCCTGCGGGGCCCGCGCCGATGATGGCAACATCCTTCATGGCAATACTCCTTTTTATACCGATTATAGCAAGTATTGCCTGTCGCATTTATTTTCATACAAAAACAAATTTCTCGCGTGAATTTTGTAATAATCCTATATCCTACTACTCATCCACCGCTAACGCGGTCCCCCTTCCCTCACAAGGGAAGGCAAATAAAGTCCACAGTATTTCAATGAACGAAAAGTATGCAAATATTTTGCAGAAATTTTTGTTAGCATCTATTATCGAAACAGGACAGCCATTCGGTGAATGGCTGTCCTGTTTTATTAGAAATCGTTATTGAACCACTTCTCAAGCGAGTCGTCGTTGGGGTTGCTGGAGGATGCGCTGAGGAGCTTGAAGAGCTTATCAAACGCCTCGGAATTGCGGATCAGCTTGGGCTTGAGCAAGGGCGAGAACTGTGCAAGCGTTGCCTGGTTGAAGTTGACACCGATGCCAACGGGGAAGATCTTGATCTCCTTATTCGCGACCATTTCGGAAACGCGCTCGGAAATATCCGCGATGCTGTCTGTAGGATCACCGTCGGTCATCACCATCAGAATGGGCTTGTAATGCTCGATATCGTTGTCGCGGTAGTATTGGCGGCGCTCGGTCAGCAACTCGATCGCGGTTTTCATCGCCGTGCCAAGGGGAGTTCCGCCGCTTGCGGCAAAATGGCCGAAGTGGATACGATCCACCGTGTTATAGCGCGAGATCACGTGCACCGAGTCACCCATCGTGATGATGCAAAGGTCACAGATCTTGGATGCCTTGGGGTCATTACGCACGTACTCCAAAAAGGCATCGATATTGTAGTTCAGCTCATCGATCTTGGGGCGCTTCGTACCGTCGGCATAGCGCATCGACCCGCTGCAGTCCAGCACAAGACAGATCGGCACCTTGCGCGAGCTGCCAGAGGAGGGCGCACTGAAGTCTCCAAAATCCAAATCATCGAAAAATCCGTTTGTATTCATAATGCTTCTCCTTATTCATTCAATTCGTTTGGCGAGGCGCTGTTTTGGAAAGGATGTAATGATCCAATTCACGCAGCCACTCGGTCACGTACGTGACCTTTCCTTCGGTAAAATACCGATGGAAATATTGGCGCATTGCGGGGCTCAGGGCAAACCAGACCTTCATATGGTAAGGCAGCTCGGCTCCGCTGTCGGTCGGCAGCTCCATCGGGAAGCTGAACTCTCTGCTACCGTCACCGTCGATCTCGGTATTATCGCGGCTGTAGAAGGGGCCCTTCATCATCAGGATCTCAAAAATGATCTTGTTGATCGGGAAATATTCCTCTCGCACACTACGCAGGATGTGCTTGAGGTCATCACCCGTATAAATGCGCTCGGTGTACTCCTTATGGCAGACGTTGCAGGCATAGTCCTCGACCTGGAAGCTGCCCGCATCGATGATATGCACGTCGCAGTTGGGCTTGACCAGAATGTTATCCAGCTTCATATCGCCCACAAGGATGCCCTTGCCGTGCAGATATTCGATCACCGACAGGAAGTTGCGTACGATGATGAAGCGGTCCAGAATACGGAAGCCCGAAAAATTATCGTCGCGCAGCTCATCCAGAGAGCGCGTATCGGTCAGCTCCTGCATCAGATATCCCACAAACTGATTGCGGTAATACAGAATATCAAGCGGCCAGGAGATATAGGGGTTGGAGCAACGCATATTGACCATCGCCTGCAGCTTTTTGTAGTTCACGTAGGTGATATGCTTTTTGTAATAAAGCTTGCAGAACATCCCGTTATAGGTGGGGTAGCAAACGCCCTCTCCGCCCGAATATTCCTTGCTTTTATCCAACTTGAGATAGCCATAACGGGGCGAGTAAACGTAGCTGAGCTTGTCACCGTCGAAGGGATTGACATAGATATCCTTTTCGGGACAAAAGGCTGCTCCATTGATCGAGGTACTGCCCGAAAACGGCACCAGCTCCTTCCCGTCAAAGGAAACAAACGACACCGTATCGCCGAGCGACGCGTAGTTATCCACCAGCTTTTGCTGCTGCGTGACGACAAAGAGCTTTTCTTTTGCAAGGGGCACAAGCGCGTCCGCATCAAAGCCGCCCGCCGTTTCCACGCGGACGGTGTTCCCCAGCTGCAGGAGAAGCGCGGCAAAGCTTTCCAGGGTCAGCGCCTCCTCTGCCTTGCCAAGCGCGCGGTAGAGCCCGATCTCGCGCTCAAGATCGTTATCCAGCACGAAGCACACGTCGGGGGTGCTCCCCAAAAGCGCCTCAACAACGGTGTAAAAATTCTCCTCCAGCAGTGCTGAGGAATCCAAATAATAATATACTTTTTGACTCATATCAGCACCTCAGAAAAGAAAGATCGTCTTCGCCCTTGGCGGGGATCGAGGAATCCAGCAGCCACGTATAGCTACTGACACGTCTGACCTGATTGCTTGCCACAACGCCCTCAAAAAGCTCCTCACAGTAAGCGGGAGTCAGCGCCGTCTGATCGGCGGTCTCGAGATACAAAAGGCAAAGGCTGAGATCGTCAAAGCTGTGCCTTGCGATGTTGCCCGAAAGGAACTTGGAAAGGGCTGCCTCGTATTCCTGGCATTTAACGCCCTTGAAATTGTCAAACAGCTTTTGCGTGTTGGCGTGCATTGCATTTGCGGCGCTGTAAAGCACCTCTTCGGGACCGTCGGACATCATCAGAATCCCCTCCAGCTGTCCGCATTCCCCAAAGGAAAGGCGCAAATGCGCCTCGGCATCGTGGTCGGTGACAAAGAAGGTCACGTTGGGCGCGCCCGCGTTTTCGGGGTGAGAAAGCACCTCGACACGGCGGTCAAGCCCGCGCTGATAGAGCGCGGCAATGACACCGTCTCCCACGTGTCCGACGATATAGCGCCCGTCCTTAACAGCGGCAAACTGCAGTGTACAGCCAAAATCGTAGAGCGTGCGCTCCTCATTCACCTCGGCGCGCATCGCGTCAAGCACAGCCTCCAGGATCTCCAAGCGCAGCGCAAGCAGCATTTTCTTTCCCTTGCTGTCCCCTACCGCGATCCGTTGCATACGGGAGTATACGTTATCAAATTTTTTGACCAAAAGCTCACACGCGGCACGTGTCGCGCACAAGGAGCCGACGTGAGAGAACTTGCGGCTGCCGCCCCCGTCCGAAAGCGCGATGGCGTGAACGCCATCCCCCTGCAGATAAGCCACGTTATCCTGGCAGGGTACGTTTGCGTGAATATGATCCACGCCCTGCACGGCTGCGCCGCACTGCTTCCATTTTTGTAACATCATAGCACAGCCCACCCTTCAAAGTCAGTCTTGGCAAATTTGATGCCAACGTCGGGCGAGAGCGCTCCGCGCTGCTCGATCATATGTTGCACGAAGGAGAAAAATCCATTGGTCTGCCCTTGCAGAAGCTCTACGATGTGCTTGCTGCGGTCAAGACACTGCAAGCGCTCGGTCAAGAGCTTGGGCGTTAGCTTGAAGGGGAGATAGAGCAGCTCTCCGCCCTTCTCCATCGCCTCCAGGCGCGCAGTCGCCTCGGTCATATCATCCACCGTGAAGCCATCGGAAAGTATAAACATCCACGGACGGTACAGCTCCTCGCCGCCGTCGCGCAATGTCTTGGCGCGCGCCGTCAGACGGTCGACTGCCGTTAAAACGGTGCGCCCCAAAAGCGGGAAGCGGTCTGCGGCAACTGGCGTGAGCTCGTCGCTCTCAAAGCTTTTATTGATCGTGGGAGCAAACGCATCAAAGGAGAGCAGCTCCCATTCCAGACGAACACTTTTTTCGCCCTCGGCAAAGCGCTGAAAGGCTTCCATTAAGGTATGCAAGCGCTCCTTTGTCATCGAGGGCCCGTTATCCACCACAAAGGAGATCAATAGACACGGCATCTTGTTATCAAGCTTTTCTTCCATTTTCTCTCCTCCTTTCAAAGCTGCAAAACGGTGTCAAGCACCTGTCTTGTAGCCTCAGTACGATAGATCACAGAACGCAGTCTGACACGGTCCTGCTGGGTCAGATAAGACAGAATATCACGTGCGGATTCCTCCGTTCCCTGCTCGGTCGTCGGAAGCACGGGGATCGCCCGAAGCTCGGCTGCGATCAGCTCGGTCACGGCGCTATCCTTCACGTGGATCAGCATCCAGGCACAAAGCAGCGCGCGCATCGTGGCAATATCCGCAAAGCTGAGCGTCACACGGTACTCGCCAAGCAGCTCGGCAAGACGGCGGGGAGCCAAAAAGCCTTCGGGGGCGATGATCGTATAGTGCAGCAGCAAACGAACGGTAGAAGCGACCAAGGGCGCTCCGCTTTCAGCCGCACGGCTGTAAAGCGCGGCAAGCTCTTCGCTTGCGGCGCAGAAGCTTTCCTCGCGCACGATCTCCGCGATCCGCTCCTGCTCCTCTTCGGAAAAGGGCAGCTCGGTGCGGCGGTCATAGAGCATAAACGCAATATTTTCAAACAGATTGCCGCTGCCGCCCACAGCATAAGCGCTTTGCAGGATCATAGCGCACGCCGATGCCATTTTCAGCGCATCGTTTGAGCCGCCGTTCAGGCGGTCACGCGCCTCGGCGATCGCAAGCTCCAGCACATCAAGATCGGCGGTGTCAAGGTGGATCATCAGACGGTAGCACATATTCGGTCTGTCGGCATCCAGAATATCGGCAAAAACAAAGCCAAGCTCACGGCGGTTGAACGCCTTCGCCATTTCGGGCACGAAGATCCACTCCCAATCCTCGGGGATAAAGACCTCGCGCACCGTATCGACCGAGATCTGACGGTTGGTGTAAAGCAGAGCTGCCAGCTCCTCGCGGTCGTCAAAGCGTGCGGCGGCAACAAGGAAACGTGTCAGCGTTTGCTTATCCATTCCCACCTGCAGGCGATGGAACAGCGACATAATATTGCCGAGCGCACGCGCGTTTTTCAGCGAGCCGTGGTTGACCTGCTCGATCACGATATCGGTGATCTTATCAGCATAAGAGGACTTGATAGAGGTCAGAAGATCGTCCACCGCACCCTCGTCAAAGGTCCTGAGCGGTACCATACTGAATTCCGGAACGACCTCGTTTTTCAGGAATTCCTGCATAGCATCGTCGAAATTCTTCTCCACCTCGGCAGAAAAGCGGTCGATCTCCTCCATATAAGAAGCGATCATCGTGTCGATCGGAGCAAACAGTGTCGGCAAAAAGTCGGTGGGAACGCCCTGCACCAGATTCTGGTTGAATTCGTGGATCGTGCCCGAAAGGCGTCCGCGCAGATCGTCAACACGCATCTGACAGACACGGATATCCGAAAGGATGCGATCCTTTCTTGCCAGCACGTGATCGACCTGCACGTAGTACGTGTCGAACACACGGATATCGCGTTGGCACTTTTTGCGCGTCATCGAAAGGTATGCTACCGCACCGTCCACCGGCAAAAGCAGCGCCAGCACAATGGAATAAACGCGAATGACGGGATTGACAAGCGAAAGGATCAGCAGTACAAGCGACAGCAATGCCGCGCCGCCCGCGATCACCGCGGTGGGAACATCATTCAAGATGTAAAACAGATGACTCTGCTCTTTGTATGTGGAAAGACAGATCTTTTTTCTCTCGGCAAGACGGCGCTCAACACGGGCGCAAAGCACACCGAGCACGGCAGTCAGAATCACAAGGGCTCCCGCAAGAAACGGCAGCATTTTTTCAAAATTCGTCATACGACTCTCCTCCTTGCCACAAGGAAATAGCCCGCCGCCGCAAGCAGGATCACCGCAGGAACAGCAACGATGATCGCATACAGGATGTGGGGATTACGGAACGTAAACTTCAGCTCAGTCATCGGCGTAGGGGTCCCCTCCTCGCCGATCGTCACGCTGAGTCCGTTCTCCATCAGCTGTCCGTCCGCGCCGCGCACCGCGATCTTGTGCTCGCCGTGCTTGCCAATACGCACGCTTTCCTTGGTGAGCTTTCCGTCAAGCAGAATGTCGGCATCCCAACTGGAAAGATCGAAGGAGAAGGGATCCTTGGACTCCTGCGCGTCAATGTACAGCTCAACACGCAGCATCAGCGCCTCCGCACCCGGCTTCGCCTGATTCGAGGTCAGCTTTTCCCTCACCCCATCGGGACGGACGATATCGATATCCAGCGTGTGCTGCCCGACTTTGGTTTCGATATTAGAGCCTTCAGTCAGCGCACGTGTTCCATCCAACGTTGCTTCAACGGTCATATCATCAAAGGTTCCAACGATGATATTCAGCGCCTCTTTTTTGCTGCTTTCATCGAACACGCGCTCCACGTGGCACGCCTTTACGTAAAATCTGTACTCAAATTTGACAACGGAATTCCCCTCGCCCTTGCCATACACCGTCAGCAAATGGCTGCCGAGGCTACGTATAGGGTCGCCCGATACATAAGGCTCGCTTCTGCCCGTGTATTGCTCGTGCTCCATACCCAACGTATTCGTACATTCGAAGGTCGGATACGAGGTGAAGACCTGTCCGTTCACCAAATTGATGTCCGGTTGCACCTTGATGTCCGGCAGCACCGTCAGCTTGTAATCTATCACAGAAGTGGGTCTGGCCCTATCGACGGCCTTCAGCTTATATTCGCCCGCCGTCTCAAATCTGTAATAGTCTTCCGCGATCTCCAGGCCGTTGAGCATAACCTTGGTCACAGCAGCATCCCAACGGATCGTGCAGTTTCCAAGAAGCTCTGTCTCCTTCACAAGGGTTCCGGTAACAGACTCTTCCCCTTCGTTTTTGGGGTCCAGCGTGTAGGTGAGCTTTTGCCATTCGTTTTCACCTTCCGCATTTACGGGCAAAGCAAGCACGCAAACCGAAAGCAAAACAAACAGCGCACACACCATAGAAAGCAGTCGTTTCATCGTTTTTTCTCCTAGTAAAAAATACAATAATCGCTTCTTAAAACCAATTGTCTAATGCGACACTTAGATATATTTTATTATATAATTAATAAAAGGTCAATATTTTTCACAAAAAATTTATACTTCGCGCCGCACTTTTTGTCTTAAAATCTGACAAAAAAATGTTATTTGTTTTTTTATTTATTTTTTTCGAAAAAGGTCTTGACAGAAAAGAACCTTTGTGCTAAAATATACAGGTCGCATAAATCTGGGTGTGGCGCAGCTGGTAGCGCGCTACCTTGGGGTGGTAGAGGCCGCAAGTTCAAGTCTTGTCACTCAGACCATATCGAGTGTTCATAACGAAACTGAGTTTTGTTAGAACACTCGATACTTTTTTAAGCCTTAGTTTTCTTAATATTGTGTTGTTTGTGAGCAGGTTTTCTGCTCATTTTTCTTTTTATCCCGCGATTGCTTCGTAGGTGACACAAACGCCTTGCCTTATGTCTTGGGTGTGAGTTACATTCCGCAAACTGACAGATGTGGTAAGGGGTGTGACCTACGATAACGTGATATTCGTCGATAAACTTGCAGGTCAACGCCTTTTTCTCACCGTCGGGGTAGGATATGAGGATTTGTTCGCCGTCCTTGATTTTGAAACGCTCGTTATAGTGGGGATCAATGAACCGTATCTCCTTCGGCTCGTTCAAGGTGGCTTCGTCGTTCACGGCAATAACACCGTGGATATTCTGTACTACATAACCCATCAGCGTTCCTCCCGTTTCTGAATTTTCTTCAAGAGCTTGCCGTCCTTATCGTAGTTCTTGGGGTTGGCAGCGGGTACGTTCCAACCGAACATCGAGCCTGCAAGCATAGCTTCCGCTTGGGCGGGTGTAACGCCCATTTTCTCGTTCAGCTCCTTGGCGGTCTTGTTGCTCTCGTCCTCTCGCACGGGGGTATATCCACTTTCGGCAAAGTCAATTCTGATTAACTTTCCCTCGGTAGGGAGATAGCCGTAACAGAATGTGGGCAAGCCACGGTCTGCGGCGAGCTTATTCATCAGCTTGTGCTTGTCGAAGCAGAAGCAATAGAAGTTATAGTCGCCGTGTACGGGAGTACATCTCAAATATAAGGCGTAATCCCTCGTAAGAATACGAAAGCCCCACGCGCTATCCTTGTAAATGCTTTCCGTG
>JAGALS010000059.1 GCA_017625065.1 Clostridia bacterium
TGGGTGCTCCACGTCGCGCTTCACGCGACGTATGAAGTTGCTGCGCAAGCGCTTGCAACTTCACCATATCGGATATGCGGTTTTTCTTTTTGTTATTTCTTTTGGGATTGAACAAACGATATCTGCGAGCAACAGTCACAGCGGCGAAGCTGCGGTGACTGCGCAACGTTTGCCGATTTGCTTTGCAAATGTGGGGTGTTGCCCCACAAGGCAAACTTGCTATATGGCTACGCCTGTGTGGCGTAGCCATATGGTTTAATAGCGCCAACGGCGCGTCATGATGTCGCGTTTTAAGATTTTTTGCGCACCTTTATGCTCAACGAACGACCCTGCGGGTTGTTCCGGTAGAGCAACTAGGACTCACACCGTCGGCAAGCCGACGGGGGGGACAGTCGGGTCCCGGGGGTTGAACGCGCAGCGTTCTGGCAGATATCCTTGAAGGGACACATATGCTCCGATTATTGGTGGTATCAGTGTTGGCGATCTGATTTTTGACTTTGAACGTGGCTGCTTTGAAAACGACTTGGAGTTATGCCAAAGTGCTTTCGGAAGATGGTGATAAAGTTCGAATAATCGGAAAACCCGGAATCAAAGCATGCTTCAATTATGGTATGACCTTCTTCTAAAAGCTCTTTTGAGGCGGATAATTTTTTCATTATGATATACTGATGCGGTGTAATATTTAGGCTAGTCCTAAATAATCGGTGAATGTAGGATGGAGAAAAGTGGGTGAGTGCGGAAATGTTTTCAACCGTTTTTATATGAGTCAGATTTTGATTTATAATCTCTAAAATTTCTTGTAGACATTCGTTTTTTCCTTGATTTATTTCAATGTTATTATCCGGCTCGTTCAGCAAACAAAGTATTTTAACAATATTGGCAAATAAATAATGCTTACCAAGGTCGTTTTTCTGTTTTTCAAAAATTTCATCAAGCAAAGAAACGATATGTTCATGTTTTTTTGAAACAAATACGTTTCCACAGCCCTTTTTTCTGGAAATGATCCGATCGGAAAGATCAGGGTATGCCTCTAAAAAATCTTTGCTAATGGATATTTGATACCATTCCATATCCTGATCGAAATCAGCTTTTCCAAAATGTAGCTCCCAAGGCGCATAAAGTCTTATTTCATTTCCAGTATGAGAGTAAACCTTGTTTTCAATAAAAAGCTCCATTTTTCCCAAAATGTGAACAAAAATTTCTGCGTGCTCATGGGAATGATAAGATTCACTCCAAAAATCTTTTTTGATACGTCCGCTTATGTGGTGAACGGTAATTCCGTTATAGGTTGAGGATTCGGTTTTCATGAAATCTCCCGGTATTTTATATAATGATATTTATTATAACACAGTCAATCAATAAAAACAATCACAAATAGTAGAGAAATTAAAAGTTTATGTGTAGTTATCAAAAAGAAATATTAAAATTCTTGTGTTATAATGATTAAAAAGGAGGCGAGATCATGTCAAACGGATTAGAAAGTGTTATTAAAAAATTTGATAGCTACGACTATTATTTGAACGGAAAGATCGCTCGGGATATTGAGGAGAACAGAAAGGGCCAGTTTGTTTTGACCTTTAAGAATGAAAGCGGAGAAGCATTGTCCGACGTACACGTGAAGGTGAGACAGAAAAGGCATGCTTTTAAGTTCGGCTGTGGGGCGTTTTATCTTGACCAATTTGAGGATGAGGAGAGAAGAACTCTTTACAGAGAGCGTTTTAAGGAGCTTTTCAATTATGCGGTTGTCCCATTTTATTGGGATACACTTGAGCCGGAGCAGGGAAAACCGCGATTTGCCGCAGATTCTCCGTTTGTATCCAGACGTCCACCCATCGATACGATCATGGAGTTCTGCGAAGAGAACAAGATTCGTGCCAAGGGGCATTGTCTTGTGTATAATTCCTTTCAGCCTAAATGGATCTCGGATGACAATGAGGTTCTGAAAAGGCAGATCACGAAAAGGATCAAAGAGATTGCTGAAAAATATGGGGATCGTATTTTTGATTTTGACGTTATCAATGAAATGATAACGGTTTATAAAAATGCATACGTAGGGAACGGAGCAAGAAATCTGCAGATTACGGACGAGCCGGGCCATGAAAAATGGGCATTTGATACCTGCAGACGATATTTCCCCAATGCCAATTTGTATTGGAACGAGGGAATGTATGAAACCTTTGGTCAACATTATAAGGGATTTCGCAGTTTTTACTATCTTATGATCGAAAAAATGCTACGGGAAGGTGTAAAAATTGACGGCCTTGGAATGCAGTATCATGCATATACGTCAAAAGAAAAAGCAGATATCAAATTAGCAGAGGTATGTAATCCATTAAGAATGATCGATGTTCTTGAACGTTACGGCGATTTTAAACTTCCGATTCATATTTCTGAGGTTTCAATCCCGTCTTATTCCAATGAAAGCTATGATGAACAATTACAGGCTGAATTGACTGAACGTCTTTTCAAGCTTTGGTTTTCGAGTAGATATTGTGAGTCGATCGTTTGGTGGAACCTTTGTGATAATACCGCATACAAGACGGAAAGCATATATCATTCAGGCTTGCTTCGTTATGATTGCACGGAAAAGCCCGTTTACAAGGCACTCTGTAATCTAATAAATAAGGAGTGGAATACGACTCTTGAGGATACGGTATCGGGGCAGCTTAGATTTAGTGGATTTTACGGCGAATATGATATCGAAACGGAATACCAAGGAAAAAAGAGCGTAGTCTCTGTTAATCTTACGCGAGATAATACAGGATACGATAATAGACTGTGCGATTTTAGAGCGAAGGAAATCGTGTTATAAGTTGTATTTTTGTACTGTAAAAGCAGCAAAGAGGAAAAAGCATATTCGATATGTATCCTCAGCCTTATGATGGTTGCTCAGCAAAGCTGAGCCGAGCAACCGCCTCTTAATCAGTGGGTCCCGGGGGCTGAACGCCAAGCGTTCAGCGTAGAATAGGCGTCGGCGTCCTGAATGGGTGCTCCACGTCGCGCTTCACGCGACGTATGAAGTTGCTGCGCAAGCGCGTGCAACTTCGCCATGGAATAGGACAATTTTCTTTTTTATGCGGCGAGTCGCCCATGCACCTTTAGCCTCATGTTGGTTGCTCAGCAAAGCTGAGCCGAGCAACCGCCTCTTAATCAGTGGGTCCCGGGGGCTGAACGCCACGCGTTCAGCGTAGAATAGGCGTAGCCGTCCTGAAGGTGCACCATGGAATAGGACAATTTTCTTTTTTCTTTCTTTGTTAGGTTGAAGCAGGGACGTAAGCCCCATAGGCGCGTCATGATGTCGCGTTTTTGAATTTATCTTGCACCTTTCTTGAAGCTTCTAACCTCGGATCTGCGACTTGGTAGAACGCATTGCAAAATTATAGTTTTTGTGATATAATTTACGATATAGAGGCGGAAGGGGGTAATAGTAATTATGAGCAGAAGGTCTACGTGGGCGGCATTTGTATTTTCACTTTTTGTATCGCTTGCTCTCTATATTAGCAGTTTGATTGGTGTAAAAAATCACACGAGAATTTTCATTGCTTTTACAACACTTGCATGGCATATCTTGGCTCATATATATTGTACTTGGATTTCATCATATAGATTTAAAAATCCGGCGGCTAAATATATTGAGATTAAAAATAAATTTATCAGAAAAATATTTGTTCGACCGTTTGTTGTTGGTGGAATTGCGGTTGCAAGCAAAAACGATAACCGGATAAATATTATTGGCTTTGTCTTAAATATTATGAATACGTTATTTTTCGTTTTATTTGAAGTCCTACTTTTTATCCCACCAATACCTTGTGAGCCATATCATTTTACTTTTATTATCGGAATGCGACCGCGCGATTATATGCATTTGGGGTTTGAGCTTCATTCGTTCAATGAGATCATACCCGCCGAAGCTTCAAGAGCTTTCACGGTAGTGATGGCACTTGTTTTACTTGTTTTTCAGATATTGTTTGAACATCAATTGAAAGAACACAGGCAAAAAATCGAGAAAAACACAGTAAAAACGCCACGTCAAAAGCCATTTGAGAAAACCGAATGGTATTCTCTGCTATACACCGCGCTTGTAGATATTTCTATCCGTCGGAACAATAAGAAGCTTAAATTTTGGTATGACCAAGAGCAACTCGAACAAATTGAGAATTTGCTGAAGTCTGCATCCCAAAATGCTGAATTGAAGCTTGAAACAAAGGCAAATAAACCTGTTGCTTTTACGGTTGTCGATACGTTAAACAATAGTGTAGTGTTTACAGGAACGTTTATATAAATAAAGGTTCAATCCTCTTGAATTGACCCAACAACAATTTCCTTTTTAAAGCAAAAAATATCGCAATGCAACTGTCAGTTGACAAATTGCAAGGTAAAATCGGTTGCGCATAACGGATAAAAATGCTATAATGTGATCAAGAACCGCAAAGGAGGACTCACTATGACACTAGCGGATAAGATTATACGAGAAAGAAAAAAGAAGGGTTGGTCACAAGAGGAGCTTGCCGAAAAGGTGGATGTATCCAGACAAGCGGTATCAAAATGGGAGGCAGGACAGAGCACGCCCGATCTTGATAAAATTTTGCTGATCAGCAAATTATTTGGTGTGACAACAGACTATCTTTTAAAGGATGAAGTGGAGAGCGAAGAATATACAAGCCACAAAGAAATGCCGTCGCTGCGGCGCGTTACGCTTGCCGAGGCGGAGGGCTATTTGGAGCAGCAAAAAAGTGCATCCCTCAAAATCGCCATCGGCGTGTTGCTGTGCATCGTATCGGTGTTTCCGCTTTTGATCCTGATCGCAGCAAGCGATACAGGTGCTATTTCAGAATCTCTTGCCTGCGGCATCGGGATAGGATGCATTTTCCCGCTTGTGGCGTTGGCAGTGGTTTGCTTTGTTCGCGTTGGATTGAAAAACTCTCTTTATCATTATTTGGATAATGAACCGTTTGACCTTGAGAACAGTGTGACAGAATTTGTCCAAAATAAGCAAGCGGCGTTTCGTAATCTTTGTATTAAGCTGAACTGTATTGCTGCCTTTTTGTGTATTATTTCTCCCGTTGCCGTAATTTGTGGAGCGTTTTCGGAAAATGATATGTTAACAGCCATCTTGCTGGTCGTCACAATGCTGATTGCGGCAATCGGTATTATGTTTTTTATCATTTCGGGTGTCAGATGGGTAAGCTTTCAGCGCTTACTCCGAAAAGGGGAATACTCGGATGAAGGCAGAAGAAAAGCAAAAGTAAGCGAAGCGATCGAAACGACGTTTTGGCTGCTTGTTGTGGCGATCTATTTGGGATGGAGCTTCCTAACGGGGGCGTGGCATATAACCTGGGTGATCTGGCCCGTAGCAGGTGTGCTTTCCGCAATCGTATCCGTGATCTGTAATTTGTTTTGGGACAAAAGCAAGACAAAATCCTAAAAAACAGATGCTTTAAATCTATCAGGCACCGCATTCGCGGTGCCTGATTTTTCACATAATGCTTTTTTGTCAAATCGCTTTACAACTTGAACATTTTATGCTATAATGTATCTAATGCTAAATTTCGACGGCGAATTTGCGCTTATAAAGCACTTTGCTGTCGATATAAGGAGGATATATGAGCGATTTTACGTACGAATTTGAAAATCGAAATGAACGCCTTGAAACCTACGAATGGGACAAGGTATGGATCGAACACGCCAATGCCGATGATCTGACAAGAGTGCTTTATATCGGCGATTCGATTTCTTGCGCGACACGAACGGTTGCCACCGCTAAGGCAGAAGGAAAGCTCTATTTTGACGGATTTGGCACCTCAAAGGCATTGGATAATCCATACTTTCAGGATTCCGTCCGCATTTTTGCAAAGCAACAGGGTACAAGAAAGGCGGTTGTCTTCAACAACGGTCTGCACGGTTGGCATTTGGATGATGAAACTGAGTATGCAGAAGCGTATGAAAAAATGATCCTTTTTTTACTGAAAGAGTTTTCGGGAACGCCGCTTGCTTTGCTTACAACAACGCACGTTGCAAATGAAGATAGAGAAGAGCGCGTGATCAAAAGAAATCAAGTAATGGCGGATCTGGCGAAGAAATATGATCTACCCGTCATCGATTTTTACACGATAACCAAGGAGCACGCAGATCTGCTTTCTCACGACGGCGTTCATCTGTCCAAGGATGGATATGCATTGCTTGCGGAAGAGCTTGTGAAGAAGGTCAGCGAAATTATTGCGTAAAATCGCAATTTAGTGCCATAACGGTATCAATTTTTAAGTAAAACCTTTATAATTTTTATCGTATAGGAGAGAGAAAATGAGCATAAATGTGATCATTTCCGGCGACAGTACTTGTGATCTGAGCTCTGAGTTGATCGAGCGATATGGGGTAAAGCTGTTGCCCCTCACGGTCAATTTGGGTGGGGCGCAGTATTTCGACGGTGTCGATATTGATCCCGAAATGATCTACCGTCATTATGAGCAAACAGGCGAGCTTCCCAAAACCTCGTCGCCCAATATTGCATTGCTTGAGGATTTTTTTGCAAAGAATACTGCAGACGGCAGCGAAATAGTCTTTTTCACCATCAGCGCCGAGATGTCTTCCACTTACAATAATGCCAGACTCGCGGCCGCGCGTTTTGAAAACGTGCACGTGGTAGATACCAAAAATCTGTCAACGGGCGGCGGTTTGCTTGTCGTGACCGCTGGAGAAATGGCTAAAAAGGGAATGTCCGCAGCCGAGATCGCCGATGCTTGTCGTGCTCTGACCGAGAAGGTGGATGCTTCGTTTGTCGTGGATGATCTTGAGTTTTTACATAAGGGCGGGCGTTGCTCCGCAGTGGCGGCATTTGGCGCCAATCTGCTTCGCTTGAAGCCCTGCATTGTCGTGCGAAACGGCAAAATGGGCGTTGCCAAAAAGTATCGCGGTAAATTTCTGTCGGTGCTGCAGACCTATATCGCAGACCGTATCGGAGACGGCTCCAATGTGGATCCCGAGCGTGTCTTCATCACACACGCGGGCTGTGATGAGGAAATTTATCAGCAGTGTGTCGAGCAGGTGAAGGCAATGTCGATCTTCAAGGAAGTGCTTGTGACACGTGCCGGCTGTACGATCTCCTCGCACTGCGGTCGGAATACGCTTGGCGTTTTGTTCATTCGCAAATAAGGCTTTGTTATAAAAATCGCACCCCGTATGGGCACTTTTTTGCCCAACGGGGTGCTTTTATTATGTAAAATCGATTAAAAAGAAGTGTTTCAGACGACACTATGCGTAAGATCAAAAAGGAAGGATTTACGTATGAGAAGCAGCAAAAAAACACTTCTGATCACATCGGGGATCGCTGTGGCGGGGATGTCGGTCTCTTTGGTCACGTCGCATATGATCACCGCAACACTCATCAAGGTCGCTTTACATCGAAACGCCCCTGACGTGGTGGGAAAAATGCGAAATAAGCTGAGCAGATCCCCCAAAACGAAAGAGGCGATGGAGCTTTTGCAGACCTGTGCAGAGCGCCTGGAGGATCACGTCAGTGAGCAGGTCGAGATCGTCAGCCGCGATGGGGAAAGGCTGATCGGGCATTGGTACCCTTGTCCAAACGCCAAGCGGATCCTGATCGCCATGCACGGCTGGCGCTCCTCTTGGTCCAAGGATTTCGGCGGCATTTCTACCTTTTGGCACGATCGCGAATGCAGCGTGCTGTATGCAGAGCAACGGGGGCAAAACAACAGTGGCGGCGACTATATGACCTTTGGGCTCAAGGAGCGCTACGATTGCCTCGATTGGGTGAATTGGGCGATAGAGCAAAGCAAAGGGGAGCTGCCGATCTATCTTTGCGGCATTTCGATGGGGGCAAGCACGGTGCTGATGGCGTCGGGGCTACCGATGCCCGATGCGGTACACGGTATCATTGCCGATTGTGGCTTTACCTCGCCGCACGCCATTTGGCGACACGTTGTCAAAAACAATCTGCATTTGACCTATCGCGCGAGGGAAAAAGCGATCAACGCCTTTTATCAAAAGAATTTTCAAGCGCGGATCGGGGAATTGTCAACGGTACAGGCGCTTGAAAAAAACAAGATCCCCGTGCTGTTTGTGCACGGGGCTGCGGATCGTTTTGTGCCGATCGAGATGACTTATCAGAATTATGTGGCTTGTCACGCGCCCAAGCGCTTGCTTGTCGTGCCCGATGCAAGGCACGGTATGAGCTATTTCATCGACAAAGAGGCATATGAGCGCGTTACCGACGATTTCTGGCGTGATTTTGATCAAATCGTGCCCAAATAAACAACAAGTCCGACCTGCCAGGCGAGACCGAGGAGATTGACGGCATAAAAATACCAATGCTTTGTCTTATGGCGAAAGAGCTGCATCGCGGCAAGTCCTCCCAAGGCGCCGCCCAAAAACGAGATCAGCAGCAATGTTTTTTCGGGGGTGCGCCACTCCCTTCGTTTCGCTTTGCGCTTGTCCGCACCGTAAAGAATGAATGCGAGCAGGGAGAGAACTGCAAAGATCAATATGGCGATTTTCATATTCAAAGCTCCTTTCGCTTTTGTCTGTGTGCTCAGTATATCACATTTTCTTTTTAAAAGCAATAGAAAAGCCCCCGCCGTTTGGCGGGGGCTAAAATGTTTTTTGGTATACGGTATCAATTTTTGTTTTCAAAAACGGTCTCTTCGGTTGCAGCCTCATCCGTCGAAACACTGATCTCAATGCTGATCTCGGGCTCGGCGGTCTCCACCTCAGCATCTGTTTTACGGGCGCTTGTTTTGCCTTCGGGCTTGATCTCGCCCGCACGTGTCAATGCCATCTTGGTCAGAGTGGGGCCGACCAGCTCATAGATCAGCACCGAGAACAGTGTGATCTGTGCCACCATAGCACCGCCATCGGACAGCGCCTGTGCCTTTATCGCCATACCGAGCGCCACACCCGCCTGCGGCAAAAGCGTAATACCGAGGTATTTGACGATATTGGGATCGCATTTCATCAGCTTCGCGCTGCTAAGCGCGCCGCTGTATTTGCCAAGAGAGCGCGCCGCGATGTAAACAAGCCCGACCACCACGATCGCCCAGTCGGTAAAGACCGAAAGCTCCAGCTCGGCGCCGCTTAAAACGAAGAACAGAATGAAGATGGGTGCCGTCCAGCGGTCCAGGCGGTCCATCAGCTCCTCCGAGAAGTCGCAGATGTTGCAGAAGATCGTGCCCAACATCATACAGGACAGAAGGGGGGAGAAGGCAACGTGCACATCCCCGATATTGAATTTGAGATTTGAGATCGCTACGGTCACCAGCACGAACGCCACCGACATGGAAAGGCGCTTGGAGCGAGAATGGAAGAAGCGCTCGCAGAAGGTAAAGAACAGTCCCATCGTCACGCCGAGCGCAAGGGAGAGCACAACTTCAAGAACTGGCTCCAAGAGAATGGAAAGCAGATTGAGTCTGCCGGCAGATACCGCGTTTGCGATGCCGAAGGAGATCGCAAAGAGCACAAGTCCGACCGCATCGTCCAATGCGACAACGGGCAGAAGCGTTGAGGTCAGCGGACCCTTGGCCTTGTATTGGCGCACGACCATCAACGTGGCGGCGGGGGCGGTCGCGGAGGCGACGGCACCCAGCACGATGGCGGCGGGAAGGGAGAGCTTGTCGGGCATCGCGAAATGCAGACCGATCAGCGCTGCATCCACCAAAAGTGTGGTAACGACTGCTTGCAGTATGCCGATGACGGCGGCTTGCTTGCCGATGTGCCTCAGCTCCGACAGGCGGAATTCGTTACCGATGGAAAAAGCGATAAAGCCGAGTGCCACGTCACAAATAATGCCGTAGCTTTTCACGTCTGCCATACTGATAAAGCCGATGCCGGACACACCAAGGGCGCCAAGGCAGTAAGGACCGATCAGAATGCCGGCGATCAGATAAGCGGTCACGGCGGGGAGCTGTAGCTTTTTGGCGATACGGGAAAGCATCAGCCCCGCAAAAAGAGCGATCGAAAGTGCTAATAGGGTTTGCATAAATAACTCCGTTATAATTATAGTGTAAGAAAATGAACCGTATAGCATCATAACACTTTTTGATATAAAAGTCAAGTCAAATCAGTGAATTTGAAAAAACAATTTTGAAACGATCTTTGCTGTGCGTTTTGCTTGCTTTTTTTACGCAAGACGGCAATATAAATTTTGCTATTGCTTTTTTTTGCCTGATGTGTTATAATGTTAGTGTGTAATGTCGCTGCGTATGTGAAATTTGCGATGCTTCAAACGACGTATCTGTTACCAAAAACAAATTTTGGAGGAAGAACTTATGAAAGGTATTATTCTTGCGGGCGGATCGGGAACCCGACTCTATCCTTTAACGCGCGTAACGAGTAAGCAGCTTCTGCCCGTGTACGATAAGCCGATGATCTATTATCCTATGGCGGTTTTGATGCATGCGGGGATCCGTGATATTTTGATCATTTCCACACCGGAGGATCTGCCCAGATTTGAGCATCTGTTCAATGACGGCAGCGATCTTGGCATTCGTTTGCAGTATGCCGTTCAGGAAAAGCCCGAAGGGCTTGCACAGGCGTTCCTCATTGCCGAGGACTTTATTGGCGAGGACTGCGTTGCTATGGTGCTTGGCGATAACATTTTCGCGGGCTACGGCCTTCGTAACCGTGTCCGCAAGGCCGCACAGCTTGCCAAAAGCGGTGAGTCCACTGTTTTCGGCTACTATGTGGACGATCCGCAGCGCTTTGGCATTGTGGAATTTGACTCTGAGGGCAAGGCTGTTTCCATTGAGGAAAAGCCCGAGCATCCCAAGAGTAATTATTGTGTCACGGGTCTGTATTTCTACAGCAACGACGTGGTACAGTACGCCAAGGAGGTCAAGCCTTCTCCGCGCGGCGAGCTGGAGATCACCGATATCAATAAGCGCTATCTTGCTGAAGGGCGTTTGCAGGTCGAGGTCCTTGGACAAGGCTTTACCTGGTTGGATACCGGTACACACGAAAGTCTGGCTGAGGCAACCGACTTTATCAAAAACGTAGAGACACATCAGCACCGCAAGATCGCATGCCTGGAGGAGATCGCCTATGCCAGCGGTTGGATCACCAAGGAGCAGGTGCTTGAGCTTTGCGAAAAGCTGAATAACCAATACGGCGAGTACGTGAGAAACGTCGTAAACGGCAAGTATATTGACGGCACCCCCAAGGCCGAGTAAGGAGTACTGTAATGACGATCATTGTAACCGGCGGTGCCGGATTTATCGGTGGCAACTTTGTCCACTATATGCTGGGAAAATATCCCGAGGATCGCATTGTTTGCATTGACAAGCTGACTTATGCTGGCAATATGTCTACGCTTGCGAGCGTGATGGGCAACCCCAATTTCAAATTTTACAAGACCGATATCTGCGACCGTGCCGCTATTTATGAGATCTTTGAAGCGGAAAAGCCCGACGTCGTGATCAACTTCGCGGCGGAGAGCCACGTGGACAGAAGCATCGAAAACCCCGAGGTCTTTTTGCAGACCAACATTCTCGGCACGCAGGTGTTGATGGATGCTTGCCGCAAGTACGGCATCCAGCGCTATCATCAGGTCTCCACCGACGAGGTGTACGGCGACCTGCCGTTGGACCGCCCCGACCTCTTCTTTACTGAGGAAACGCCGATCCACACAAGCTCGCCCTATTCCAGCTCCAAGGCAGGCGCTGACCTGTTGGTGCTGGCTTATCACAGAACCTTCGGGTTGCCCGTGACCATCAGCCGTTGCTCCAACAACTACGGCCCCTACCATTTCCCCGAAAAGCTGATCCCTTTGATGATCGCAAATGCGCTGAACGATAAGGCGCTGCCCGTTTACGGAGAGGGACTGAACGTTCGCGATTGGCTTTACGTCGAGGATCACTGCAAGGCGATCGATCTGATCGTCCGCAAGGGACGTGTGGGCGAGGTCTATAACGTCGGCGGACATAACGAAAAGCGCAATATTGATATTGTAAAGATCATTCTAAGGGAGCTCGGCAAGCCCGAATCGCTCATCACCTACGTCGCTGACCGCAAGGGACACGATATGCGTTATGCCATCGATCCTACCAAGATCAGCCGCGAGCTTGGCTGGCTGCCCGAAACAAAATTCGAGGATGGTATCAAGAAAACCATCAAATGGTATCTCTCCAACAGAGAATGGTGGGAGGATATCATCTCGGGTGAATATCAGAACTATTATGAAAAAATGTACGGAGATCGCAAATGAAGGTATTGGTAACCGGCGTTGGCGGTCAGCTTGGTCACGATGTGATCAACGAGCTGCACAAAAGAGGGCACTCTGCCGTTGGCAGTGACATTGCCCCCGTCTACCAAGGGGCACAGGATGGCAGCGCCGTGACGGCGCTACCGTATGTGGCACTTGATATTACCGATGCAGCAGCAGTGAAGCGCGTGATCGGGGAGGTGCATCCCGACGCGGTGATCCACTGTGCCGCCTGGACGGCGGTGGATCTTGCCGAGGATGAGGAAAACCGAGAGACTGTGTACGCCATCAATGTGCGCGGTACACGCAATATTGCCGAGGTCTGTAAGACTTTGGATTGCAGGATGCTCTATCTCAGCACCGACTATGTGTTTGACGGACAGGGACAGACTCCTTGGCATCCCGATTGCAAGGATTACGCACCGCTCAGTGTTTACGGCAAGTCAAAGCTCGAAGGCGAGCTTGCTGTATCCGAGCTGCTCACCAAATATTTCATCGTTCGCATTGCGTGGGTGTTTGGACTGAACGGAAAAAATTTTGTCAAAACGATGCTGAACGTGGGCAAAAAATTCGATACCGTTCGCGTTGTTTGCGATCAGATCGGCACGCCGACCTATACAGTGGACCTGTCGAGATTGCTTGTGGATATGGTCGAGAGCGAAAAATACGGCTACTATCACGCGACCAATGAGGGCGGATACATCAGCTGGTATGATTTCACCTGCGAGATCTTCCGTCAGGCGGGATATACCACCAACGTGGTGCCCGTCACCACCGCGGAGTACGGACTTTCCAAGGCGAAAAGACCCTTCAACAGCCGACTCGATAAAAGCAAGCTCGTGGAAGCAGGCTTTGCGCCGTTGCCCGATTGGCGCGATGCGCTTAGCAGATATTTAACGGAGATAAAGGAATAATATGGGACAGATCAAAGTAACACCCGCACCGATCAAGGGCCTGTATATCATTGAGCCCGCCGTTCACGGCGATGCACGCGGTTATTTTATGGAGACCTACAGCCTGCGCGATATGACCGAGGCGGGTCTTGATATGAATTTCGTACAGGATAACCAATCTATGAGTGTCAAGGGCGTGCTGCGCGGATTGCATTTTCAAAAGGAATACCCCCAGGGCAAGCTGGTGCGTGTCATCAAGGGACGCGTGTTTGACGTCGCTGTGGACCTGCGCCGCGATTCCGAGACCTACGGTCAGTGGTACGGCGTGGAGCTGAGCGAGGAAAACAAAAAGCAGTTTTACATTTCCGAAGGCTTCGCACACGGATTTTTGGTGCTGAGCGAGACCGCGGAATTCTGCTATAAGGTGACTGACTTCTATCATCCGGGTGACGAGGGCGGACTTGCTTGGAACGATCCCACCATCGGCATCAAATGGCCCGAGCTTGTGGGAGAGTATCAAGGCGATGCCAATGCAGCGGGCTATACGCTTGCGGATGGCACTCCTCTTAATTTGAGCGAAAAGGATCAAAAGTGGCTGCGTCTTTCCGACACTTTTGCGTTTTAAGTCTTTATGTTAAAGCTTGACGTTGTATGCCCCTTGTGCCGCGCCGACGATGAGATCGACGCGGTGCTTGCGGGGCTGGCGGCACAAAAGAATATCATTTTACACAAAGTCGTTTTTCCGATCACCGATACGGGAGACGACCTTTCTGTCGTTATTGAGAAAATTCAAAAAGCCGGATATACCTATTTTCTCGTACCGTTAGCGGACTTTTCGCACAGCCTCACGCGCCAGAGAGCCATTTTTGACTATTGTGAAAGCGACGTGGTGCTGATGATCTCGCAGGATGCGCGCTTCGCCGTCGAGGATGCCGCTTTTGCTCTGGCATCCGCTGTAAACGAGGAATGCGTGTATGCTTACGGCAGACAGATCTGCAAGAAAAAAACGATCGAGCGATACATTCGGGAAAAAAATTACGGCAAGGAGAGCTTTACCGTTCGGAATACAGACGTGGAGAGAATGCAATTGTTCGCTTTTTTTGCATCGGATGCGTTCTCTGCTTATCACCGTCCGACCTTTGTTAAGGTGGGCGGATACGATGGTATCCCTATGGAGATGAACGAGGATATGTATTATGCCAAAAAGGTCATCGATATGGGATTGCAGAAGGCATACGTTGCCGAGGCGGTGGTCGAGCATTCTCACAAATACACCTTAAAGCAGCTCTATCAGCGCTACTGTGCGACGGGCGAATGGTTTGCAAGGCATCCCGAATTTGATGCTTATAAGACCACCGATTCGGGGTTGAAGCTGGCGCTGTACGTGTTCAAACGCGCACTGCTTGGCTTTAACATTCCGGTTCTGCTTCGCTTCTTGCCGGATATGTCTGCAAGATACCTTGGTATGAAAAAAGGGAAGAAAAGGGGCTGACCCCATGAAGATCAACGTTTTACTTTCGACCTACAACGGTGAAAAATATCTGAGGGAGCAGCTTGAAAGTTTGCTCTCGCAAAATGTTGACGGATTGCACATCGTTGTGCGCGACGATGGCTCTACCGACGCTACCCACGCGATCCTTGATGAGTACCAAAACGCGGGAAAGCTGACGTGGTACACGGGAGAGAACAAGGGCTGTGCGAAAAGCTTCTGGGAGCTTGTCGTGACCTCGCCCGATGCCGACTATTATGCATTTTGCGATCAGGACGACCATTGGCATCCCGACAAGCTGCAAATTGCCGTTGAAACATTGCAAAACGCGGGAGATGCGACCGTTGCGCGGTTGTATTTCAGCGACGTGCACGTCGTTGATGCACAGCTTGGGCATATTTCAGACGGTATGGTGGAAAAGCTGCCCGTGGACTACGCACATTCCTTGATCAAAAACATTGCCCCTGGGTGCACGTACGTGTTCAATCACGCGGCAAGAGCACTGCTTGTGCAGTACGATCCCGAAAAATACGGCATTGACATTCATGATTGGATGGCGTATAAGATCATTGCGTGCTTTGGTGAGGTGGTTTTTGACGAAACGCCGCATCTTGATTACCGTCAGCACGGAAACAACGTGCTGGGCGCTTCCAAGACCGGCATCAAGGCGTATTTCGCGGCATTGCATCGTTTTTTTGGCGGTGTTCAGCAAAACAACCGTGAGCGCTGTGCGAAAAATCTTGAGGCGTGCTTTGGCGCGCAAATGAGCGACGAAAACCGCCGCTTGACACATTTAATGGCGCATTACCGTGAGGATAAGCGCGTCAAGCGCGAGATACTGCGCGAGCCCGCGTTCCGTTTCAAGGGCAAAAAGTATCGCTATTTTAAATTTTTGATCCGTCTGAATAAGGTGTGACCCACAAAGGACGGTGCAGGGCAAAATAACAGATAAAAGAGGTGAGCATATGTCAGAAATCAATCATACCGCGCAGCAGCCGTTTGTGCCGCGCGGAGGTTTTCGCTATGGCGTATATCGCTTCGTGAAACGAGCGTTTGATCTGATCGTATCCTCTCTTTTCATTTTGGTGTTTTCCTGGCTTTACCTGATTCTTGCCATCATTGTCAAATGCAGCGACGGCGGCAGTGTCTTTTACAAGCACAGACGTGTGGGCAAGAACGGTAGGGGCATCTATATTTACAAATTCCGCAGTATGGTCAGAAACGCGGATAAGCTCAACCGCAAGCTCACCCCCGAGCAACAGGAGCAGTACGAGCTGGAATACAAGCTCGATGACGATCCCCGCATCACAAAGCTCGGCAAATTCCTTCGCAAAACGAGCCTTGACGAGCTGCCGAATATGTTTTCGGTCTTTCTTGGCACCATCTCGCTGGTCGGCCCGCGCCCCATTATGCGTATGGAAGCGCGCAAAAAGTACGGTGACGATACAAGAAAGCTGTTTTCCGTCAAGCCCGGTATGATCGGGTGGTGGGCGGTAAACGGCAGAAGCAACTGCACCTACGAAAGCGGCGAGCGCCAGAAGATGGAGCTGTATTATGTGGATCATTGCTCGGTATGGCTGGATATCAAGATCCTGTTCAAAGCGGTGATCAAGGTCATCCGACGCGTCGGCGCGAAATGACGGGGAGGGTGCAATGCAATTTGTCGAAAAGCTGAGACTAACGATCGAAACACCGAAGGCAAAGCGCCTGCACGTATTCCTGGAATACCTGATCGCCGCTATTTTGTTGATCGCCTGTAATTCGATCTGGGTCACGATCCTGCCCATTCGCTATTACACCGATGCCCACTTGATGATCTGGCTCGGCTTTGCGTGTGCGGGATGTGTCGTTTTGACCGGAGCGATCCTTTCCAAAAAGCGCTTGCAGAGCTGCGCCATCGGGTTTGGCGCGTTGGCGCTGTATTCGCTTGTGTTTTTCCTCGCGCAGGGCGAGGGGCGCCCTTCCTTTGCTTATTACATTGGCGGCGTTCTGATCCTGCTCATTTACGTTCTGGCTTGCTTTGACGGCAGTGTGCCGTCGTTGCTGATCCGATACAGCAATCTTGTAACTGTCATTGCCGTATTTTCGGTCGTGATGTGGCTTCTTTGCTCGGTACTGAAGATCATCCCCCCCACGGGCGTGGCATGGACCTCCTGGAATGCGCTGGTCGATACGAACACTCCGGTGGATAGCTATTTCGGCATCTATTTTACGATGCAGGGGATCCGTAACACCTCAATCTTTGCCGAAGCGCCCATGGCGGCACTGCATTATTCCTTGGCGTTGCTCATTCAAGTCTTTTTGACACCGAAAGCCGATCTCAAAAAGGTGATCGCATTGGTCGTTGCCATCGCCACCACCATTTCCACGATGGGCTATCTCGTCGCCGCCTTTGCCATCGTGTGCTATATCCTTTTTTGGATGGCGCAAAAGGGCTGGCTTCGCAAAAGATCGGTGCAAGCGGCGCTTGCGGCGGCTTTCCTGCTTGGCGTTGCCGCGGTGATCGTTGTGATGAAATGGAAGGTCGACACGACCTCTGGCTCGCTCCGCTCGGATGACCTCTTGGCGGGTTGGAAGAGTATGATCGCGCATCCCTTCTTCGGAAACGGTCACGGCAATCTGGAGGCGATTCGCGCGCAGATGTCCGAATGGAGATACTTCAATCTGGGCTACAGCAGCGGTCTTTTGTGGGTGCTTTCTGACGGCGGACTTTGGTTTGGTGTGGCGTATTTGTATCCCATTGCCAGAGCTGTGGTCTATGGCATCAGGCATCGGCAGATCAAGATCGTTTTGTTTGCGATCTCGCTTTTTGTGATCGTGCTGATCACCGTGTTCCACTACTCCTTTTTGATGACGCTGCTGCTGCTGTTTCTCTCGATGGTCGGGCGCGAGCGCGCCCCGCTAAAAGGCGGCGAATGTGATCAAAAATCATAACCGTATATAAAAACAAGGACAAACGTACCGTTTGTCCTTGTTTTTTATTTGCATTAAAGATTGTAGTACTTATCAAATTCTGCGGGGTGGGGGATCTTGCACATTTCGCTGCACTCGGCACGCTTGGTGGCGATGAACTTGGTCAGCAGCTCCTTGGGGAACACGCCGCCCGCGGTGAGGTAGTCGTTGTCCTTTTCCAGAGCATCCAGCGCCTCGGGAAGCGAGGTGGGCAGACCCTGCAGCTTGGCTTTTTCCTCTTCGGGCAAATTGAACAGGTTGAAGTCGTAGGGGCCCCAGCCGTTTTCGTGGGGATCGATCTTGTTCTTGATGCCGTCAAGACCCGCCATCAGAATGGCGGCATAGCAGAAGTAGGGGTTGCAGGTCGCATCGGGGTTGCGGAGCTCAAAACGGCGCTTTTCGGGAGCCTTTGCATATGCGGGGATACGGATGACTGCCGAGCGGTTGGAGGTCGCGTAGCCGACGGTTACGGGCGCCTCAAAGCCGGGGATCAAGCGCTTGAAGGAGTTTGTGCTGGGGTTGGTCAGCGCGCAAAGAGAGCCGATGTGCTTGAGCAGACCGCCCATAAAGTAATGCGCTTCCTTGGAAAGGTGTGCGTAATCGTCATCGCCGCCTGCGAATACGGGCTTGCCGTCCTTAAAGAGCAGCATATGCACGTGCATACCGCTGCCTGCCTCGCCGTAGATGGGCTTGGGCATAAAGGTCGCGCTCTTGCCGTATTTCAGCGCGGTGTTGTGGATGATATACTTGATCATCATCGTGGCGTCAGCCATGTGCACGACCTCGCCAAGCTGGGGCTCGATCTCAAACTGACCGGATGCCGCCACCTCGGGGTGGTGATAGTTGATCTCAATGCCGGCATCCTTCATGTGCATACACATCTCGCTGCGGCACTCGTAGGAAATGTCAAAGGGCTTTGCGATATGATAGTTCTTCTGCTTGGGCACGACCACGCCAAGGCCCTCAGTCGCGCTGTTCCAATAGGACTGCTGTGCATCCACGGTGGCGCTGATCTCACGGCCGCTGACCTCCCAGCCCACCTGATCGAACAGATAGAACTCGAACTCGGGCAGGATCTGCATCGTGTCAGCCACACCGCTGTCCTTCATATACTGCACGGCGGCGCGCACGATGTTGCGGGGATATTGGGGAAGGGGTCTGTTTTCGGGGTAATCGATGATCATGGCGTTACCGCTCATCGAAAGCGTGGGGATCGAGCAGAAGGGGTCGATCAATGCGGTGTCGGGGTCGGGAATGAACACCATATCGCTCTTTTCCACCACGGCGTAGCCATAGTTGGAGGCATCGAAGCCGATACCGCTTTTCAGGGTGTCTTCAGAGAAATTTTCGGCGGGAATGGTCACGTGGCGGTACTGACCGTTGATATCGACCATTTTAAAGTCCACCATTTTGATGTTGTTCTCTTTGATCATAGAGAGCACGTCTTTTACACTTTTTGCCATAATTTTAACCTCACAATTTTAATTTATAGGGGTCATCCTTTTTATTATAACACGAAATAAACGGGATTGCAAGAAATTACTGCAATTTTTATAAAACCTTGCCGCAAAGCGCTCTGTATTCTCTCGGCGACATACCCGTTGAGTTTTTGAAGAAACGGCTGAAGGTATAAACGTCGCCAAAGCAGAGCTTTTTTGCAATTTCGGTGATCGAAAGATCGGTCGAGGCGAGCTTGCGCTTGGCATAGTCGATGCGAAGCGCGTGATAGTAGGCGATGATCCCGATGCCGTAAGCCTTTTTGAATTGCCGTAAGAGGGTGTATTTGTTGACATAAAATTGCATCGCAAGACGTTCAAGCGAGATCTGCTGGCGATAGTTGCCGTCGAGGTAGTTTTTGATAGAGGAAAGGTATCCGCTCGTCTCCACACTTCGCGTGGGCGCTATGCTTTTGCTTTCAAATTGTTCAAAAAGCAGCGCAAACAGCTCCAGCATTTTTGCCTTATAGAGAAGGGTATATCCCGACTTTTTCTCTTGAAAAATATCGATGATCTCAAAAAAGAGGCTCACGTACGTTTCCTTGTGGATCGGGGTGAAAACGTAAGGGATATTGCAGTTTGCAAAGGCGTTTTCTTGAATCAAAGCAAGCTCGTCCTCGCTCATTTGATCCCTTGATTGAAAGGAGATGGGCGTTTGCTCGCTTTTCTCCGAATACAGGGCATCAAAATGAATGTGGGGCTGCACAAATGCCGTGTCACTGATACTGCGCAGCTCGTGCGGCACGTTGGGTGGAAAAAAGACGCAATCTCCCTTTTTGACGACGTATTCTTTTCCGTCTACCGTGATGGCACACGTGCCGTCCATCACGTAGATCAGCTCGTGGTCGTAAATGATGCGCTCGCGTATGATAAACGGCGAAAGGATCGTGGAAAAAATGGCGCGACGGATGTAGGGCGAAAAGGTGTTTATATCCATTGATCAGCACTCCTTTTGTCAATAAATGCTATCTTTTTGTCAATAATTGTTATTGAAGCGAGGCTTCGGGTGCGATATAATGGAATTACCAAAATAAAGGAGGTACCGCGCTATGATGCAGGACCTGTCAAAACGCAAACACTTTGAATCAAGATCGATCTCCGCCGAAAACTTCACAGGTGAGAAGGGAAAGGGCGGTATGGCGACCGATGGATATACGGCGCATAACGCCAGAGACCTTGGACCCGGCTGGAAGATCTCGCCGTGTGTGAAGATTGAGGCGGGATCGGTTTTCGAGGTCGCAAGCATCGACGGTCCCGGGCGCATCACTCATATCTGGATGACGACGTCGTTTTTTAAGGATCCAAGAAAATTGGTGCTTCGCATCTATTGGGAGGGGAGTGAAACGCCGTCGGTCGAGGTGCCGCTTGAGGATTTCTTTGCTTGCGCCGATCACAGACAGTACGCCCCGATGCAGTCGCTTGCCGTGTGCGTCAATCCCAGAAACGCCTTTAACTGCTATTGGGATATGCCCTTTTATAAGCATTGTCGCATCACGCTGGAAAACCTGTATTGGGAGGACGTGACGCTATTTTACCAGGTCGATTATCAGCTTGGAGAGCTGGAGGAGGGGCTTTGCTATTTCCATGCGCAGTTCCGCCGCGTAAATCCTTTGCCCTACAAGGAGGTCTACACCATCCTTGATAACGTAGAGGGGAACGGGCATTACGTTGGCACGTATCTCTTCTGGGGACTTAATAACAACGGCTGGTGGGGAGAGGGCGAGCTTAAGTTCTACCTTGACGGCGATAAGGAGTTCCCGACGATATGCGGAACGGGCACTGAGGACTATTTCTGCGGCTCCTATTGCTTCAAGGGGGCGGACGGCGAATACAAAGAATATTGCACACCGTACTGCGGCGTCAACAAGATCATCCGTCCCGACGGCGTGTATCAGGCAAATCAGCGCTTCTCGATGTACCGTTGGCACATCACGGATCCCATTATGTTCAAAAAGGATATCAAGATCACCATGCAGGCGCTTGGCTGGCGCAGCGGCAAGCGGTATCTGCCCTTGCAGGATGACATTTCCTCTGTGGCGTATTGGTATCAGGACAGCATTTGCAAAAGCTTCCCGAAATTCCCGACGCTCGACGAGCTTGAGATCATCTGACCGTTGACAATAATTGCTATTTCATTATAGCACAAAAAAACGCGATACACAATAACCTTTTGCAATTTTAAAAAAGGGCTCCCGATCGGGAGCCCTTTTGATGCTTAACGCGCCGCGTTTGTCTTCACTTTCTTGTAATGCGACGGCGTCATGCCCGTTTGCGCGCGGAATTCGCGGTCAAACGCGCGCACCGAGGCAAAGCCGCACGCGGCGCTGATCTCGTCGATGCTTTTTGTGCTTTGCTTCAGCAATTGCTTGCTTTCGGTAATGCGCAAGCGGTTGACGTATTGCCGAAACGGCGTGCCGACCTTCCTTTTAAAGAATTTTGAAATATAGGCGTAATCATAGCCGATCTCGGCGGCGGCATCCTGCAAGAGGCATCGGTTGTGAAAATTTTTGTCCGCAAAAAGCAAAAGCGATACCAAAAGCTGATCTCCGTGTGTGCTTGACTGTTCCACATATTTGCGTTCCTTGTCAAATTCGCCGCAGATGAAATAAGCCAGCGATTTTTGGTGAAAAAACGTATCCAAGGCAATATTTTCGGGCAAGGTGCAGTGAAATTTACTGTCAGTCGGGAGCTTGTGGTGATTCGCCTTATAAAAGGAAGAAACCATATCGGGGGAAAAGATAGACATCTGGATTTCGCCCGCTTCAATGCAAGTGTACGAGTGGGGCTGCATCGGAAAAACAAGCACAGCGTCGCCGCTCTCCATCACGTATTTTTTGTCACCGATCAGTATTTCGGTGCAACCGCGTATCTGCTTGAAATATTCAAAGGAACGGTGAATGTGGATCGGAAAATCTATTTTTTTACTCTTTGACAGGCGAAATTCATTTTCGGTCAAGGAATGTTTCGATTCAAAGAACATGTTTCCCTCCAAAAAGACTAATTATGTCTAATATTATACTACAAAATGCGTATTTTTTCAAGAGAAAATATGATAAAATTGTCTTGTCGGCAAAGCTGACGGAAAGGAAAGCAAGCTATGAAAAAAGCACTGATATTTTGGGGTGGATGGAACGGACACCAGCCCGAAAAGGTCACACAAAGATTTCAGACGATGCTTGAAGGGAACGGTTTTTCCGTTGACCGTTATGAGGGGCTTGAATGCTTAGAGGATGCCGAAAAGCTGCTTACGTACGATCTGATCGTGCCCTGCTTTACGGCAGGTGAACTTCCGCGGCAAAGCGAGAAAAACGTGTCATATGCGGTCAGCCGCGGTGTCGGCATGGCGGGATGCCACGGCGGCATGTGCGACGCCTTCCGCAAGTCGACCGAATGGCAGTTTATCACGGGCGGTCAGTGGGTGAGCCACCCTGGCGGTGACGGTGTCACCTATACCGTCAATATCCATAAGGGAACAAGTCCGCTCATCGAAGGGATCGAGGATTTTGAGGTCACCTCCGAGCACTATTATCTGCACGTCGATCCGTCGGTCGAGGTGCTTGCTTCCACGCGTTTTCCGCTTGTCAATTTCCGCCACGCCGCCAATAAGCCGATCGACATGCCCGTGGTCTGGACAAAATATTGGGGATACGGTAGAGTGTTTTATTGCTCACTCGGACACCACGACGACGTCTTTGACAACTCACCGTCAGCGGCTGTGCTGATGGAGCGCGGTATGCTTTGGGCAGCCGAGGGCAAGGCATACGTCGAAACGCATAATGTCGATCCTGAAAAATACGACAACAGTGCAAAGATGTATTAAGAAAGGAAAGAGGGTCGGTGCTGTACGTAAACGATATTGAAAAGATCAAATCGCGTTGGAGCGCGTTTTGGAACGGTGAGGTTCTGGACCGTTGCTTGGCGGTGGTGACCGCAAGAAGATCGCCGCAATCCGACGAGGAAAGAAAGATCACGCGCCTACCAAGCGATCCCGCGGAGGTAGCGCGATATTGGGCTGATCCCGAGTGGCGCATCAAAAGAGCCAGGATCGGTGTAGAGCATACATGGTACGGCGGAGACGCGTTCCCGTTGGTGGATGTGAATTTGGGTGCTGCGGGGCACGCAGGCTTTTTCAAAGGGGCAAAACACGAATTCGCTCCAACTACGGTCTGGTTTGAACCGACGCTTGAAAATTTAGAGGATCTGGAGTTTGACGACAACAGCTTCCTTTATAAAAGGACCTTGGAGCTTGTGCGCGCGGCAGCGGAGGACAGCAATGGGGACTATATGATCGCGATGTCCGATTGCTCGGGGAATATCGATGCGCTCTCGCACTTGATGGGTCCCGAGGAGCTGATGCTCAGGATGATCGAGGAGCCGGATGAAGTGAGCAAAGCGTTGAAAAAAATTCAATACGCTTATCAAAAAATACATCGGGAAACGTACGATATCGTAAAGGACGTGAACGGCGGCGGCTCTTGTATCGGATGGCTGCGGACCTTCGCACCGGGCTTTCATATGCAAATGCAATCGGATATGTCGGTCATGCTTTCCGGTGAGATGTTCGATCAATTTATCGAGCCCGAATTGCGTGAGCAATCGACACTGATGGACTACTCTTTGTATCATCTGGACGGAATCGAGCAGATCCGTCATTTGGATACGTTGCTGTCGATAGAAAAATTGCACACGATTCAATGGACGCAGGTCTTGGGACAGCCGCCGTGCACAGCGTTTATTCCCGAACTGCAAAAAATACAGCGCGCGGGTAAAAATTTGCTAATCCACATAACTCCTTCACAGATCGAGCCCTTGATGCAAAACCTTTCTTCAAAGGGCTTGTGCTTGTTGCTTGTAGGCGCAAGATCTGTGGATGAAGGCGAAGCGATGCTGAAGGATATTGAAAAATGGACACATGAGTAATAAATGAAAAGGAGAGATCGTTATGATGAATGTAGGAATGGTCGGTGTCGGCTGTATCAGCGGAATTTATCTTGAAAATTTTGCCAACACCTTTAAGGATGTAAGACTTATTGCTGTGTGCGACCTGATCAAGGAACGTGCCGAGGCGGCAAAAGAGAAGTACAATATCCCCAAAATTTACGATACGATGGAGGAGCTTTTTGCCGATCCCGAGATCGACATTGTACTGAATTTGACGCGACCGTATCAGCATTTTGAGGTCTCCAAGGCGGCACTGCTTGCGGGCAAGCACGTGTATTCCGAGAAGCCTCTCGGCGCTGATTTCGAGGAGGGAACCGAGCTTGTGCGGCTTGCGAATGAGCGCGGTCTTTGGATCGGCGGCGCACCTGACACCTTTATGGGCGCGGGGATCCAGACCTGCCGCCGGTTTATCGATGAAGGTAAGCTTGGCGAGGTGATCGGCGGCAGATGCGTGATGGCGCATCGCGGCGTGGAGAGCTGGCATCCCGACCCCGATTTCTATTATCAGCGCGGCGGCGGTCCGTTGCTTGATATGGGTCCCTATTACATCACGGCGCTGATCAACCTGCTTGGGGAGGTGAAGAGCGTGTACGGCATCTGCCGCACTACGTTCTCCGAGCGCCTCATTACCGCAAAGCCCCACGTGGGCGAGACCATCAAGGTCAACGTGCCGACACACTATGAGTGCCTTTTGACCTTTGCTTCGGGCGCGACGGTGTCCTTTTTGACCAGCTTTGATCTGTATGACGTGAAGCAACCAAATATCCAGCTTTACGGCACGAAGGGCAACCTCTACGTGCCCGATCCGAATTGCTTTGGTGCGCAAAAGGGAATGAAATTCCTGAACGGCGAGACAAAACAGGAGGAGGAGATCGCCCTTGCGTTTGATTACAGCGAAAATTCCCGTTGCCTCGGCCTTGCAGATCTTGCCGCGGCGATCGAGCAAAAAAGAGCGCCACGTACCTCGTATTTGCAGACCTATCACGTGCTTGAGGTGATGACGGGCGTGATGAAGAGCGCCGAAACGGGCAAGCCTTATGAGATGACCACCCACTTCGAGCGCGAAGCGCCCATGGACTCCACGCTTCCTCACGGCACACTGTAATCAAGCAAACGAGCTTGGGCGTATTGTGCGAATCCATTCAAACAAAAAATCGACAAGCATCTGCTTGTCGATTTTTTGTTTGGCAAAGGATTTTGCGCCTCGTTTCGATGTTAAAGCGTGACCGCCCTGCCGTTCCAAAGCTTGACGGTGATACCGTCAGCCGAGCCGTCCTTGCAGGTCAGGCGCACCGTCTTTTCCTCGCCCGCCTTCAGCATAAAGAAGTTGTCGCTAAGGAAGAATCGCTTTGCATCGTCCGTCATATCCAAGGTTACGGGGAAGGCGGGGACGCTCGAAAGATTTTTGACGCGAACGTCCGCATATTGATACGTGCCGTCTGTTCCGCTGCTCACCACGGCTGCCTCGATCGTTGCTTGCTGCGCCGAAACGATGCTGGGCTTGAGCCAAGGACCGTTATCAAAACGTAGATTTTGATTTGGCAAGCGCCGATGCTGCGCGTAAAGCTCAGCATCATTGAACAAAGAGGTGCATTTGTTGAAATAGACCGATCGTGCTACCGTCTCGGTGCCTCTTGACAGGTCCGCGCACACAAGGAAGCAGGTGTCGGTAAAGCTATCGTCAAGCGTGAAGGAGCCGAAATCGACGGTCTCGCTGTAATCGCAGGAATATTCCGCAAAGACGCTGAGATCGGGACGGTACACCGTCAGCGTGATCTTCGTGTCCGAAAGGTCTTCTCCGTTCTGGTTGAAAACCGTTACACAAAGGGGCATCGTTTCTCTCGGCGCCAATATCGACCAAGACTGCTGCCAGAAAATGTTGATCGGTCGATACGCGTTCTGGACCGAATAGTAGCAAAGCGTCGGCAGATCGTTTCCGTCCACCGTCTGGATCGCCGCCGTCGTCCACGGACGCTTGAACACCCACGGCATAATGCCGCCGCAGCGTGGGAAATTGGCGCGGATCGCCTGGATCATCAGCTGATAATATTCATACGTCTGTACGTGCGATGCCTCGCAAAGATCCTCTAACGTGATCTGTTTCATATCGACGATCTGTGATATTCTTGCGGTCATACGCGGCACACTCCAAGGAGCGTATTCAGAAAAGTGATTGAGGAGATCGGGATAATTTTGCGAAAATGCCTCGCTGGATAGGTCGGGCAGCAGATCGACTGCTTCCTTTTCGCTGATCAGCTTTTTGATGCTTTTGAAGTTGGGGAAGCTGTGGATGCCCGATTCGCCAAGGAAGGGGAGCTGACGGTAAAGATATTGGTACCACGCGGGCTCCATGTCATTATAGACGTGCGCACTGCCGCGGTCGGGGGTCGTGTAATGGAAGATGCGGTCAGGTGCCAATGTGCGGGCGGTGCGATCCATAATGAACATAGCCGCCGCGTTCTTTTGCGCGTAGGGGTTGAACTCGTTTCCACCGCACAGTAAAACCAGCGAGGGGTGATTGCGCAGACGGTACAGATTGTATGCGGTCTGCGATTCCAGCACCGGCTGCGGAAAGCTTGGCACGGTCGCGTTGGCGATGAAAAGATCCTGCCAGACCATCAAGCCGAGTCGGTCGCAGATCTCGTAAAAGGCATCGGCTTCGGGCATACCGCCGCCGTTCCACACGCGGATCAGCTGCACACCTTGATTTTTTACCATACGAAGGCACCATTCATAGCGCTCGGGGGTGATGTCGTAAAGATAGTCTATGGGCATCCAGTTCATACCCTTTACAAAGATCTCCTTGCCGTTGACCGAGAACAGAAACTTCTCCCACTGTGTGCGATATTTGTTTCCTGCCGTATAATCGGAGGTGAAGGTGCGAACGCCAAATTTGAAGCAATGCTCGTCGCACACCTTTCCTTCATAGGAAAGCGTGACCTTAACGTCGTAAAGATGCGGCTCACCAAGGCCGCTTGGATACCAGAGCTTTGGATTTTGGATCTCGATCTTTTTGCGATAAAATTGAAGCTCGAAAAAGCTTGGGTTCATGCCCATACGGTCATAGTTACATAATGCAACGGCCTCGTCGCTTTCGTATGCCACCCCGTCTTCATCCGATATTTCAATGCGTATTTGAACAGACTCGTCTCTAACGCGCCCGGTCAGCCCATGATCGTAGGCGTTATTGTATTGGATGGTTTCGTGATGTGTTCCAAAAAAGGGGGAAAGCTCCTTGACTCTTCCATCGGCGATCTCGGTCTCAAACATCAGCGTTGCAGAAGTGTCTTTGATGCCTTCGGTATAGAGATAAGAACGGCTGATATGCATCCTTGGCACAAGCTCAAGGCGCACACGGTTCCAAAGACCGATCACGGCAAAATGGCCGTTGCTTGTTTGCACGTCGCGCATGATGTTCCAGGGAACGATCTCGGCAACGTTTCTTTTTTTGGGTCCCCAAACCTTATATTTTTCTTTTTGTTCAAAGGTGCATGCCTTGACTTCAACGACGATCTCGTTTTCTCCGTTCAAGTCAAGATGATCGATAATATCGCACACGGGTCCGCCAAACATGCCCTCGTGATCGCCGATCAGTACTCCGTTGATCCAAAGCCTTGCATAGTAAGAAACTCCTTCAAAGCAAAGGAAGGCGTTGCCCTTGAAATCGGGGGCGGAAAGCACAAATCGCTTGCGGTAATACCATACCTTTTCGTCTACCCAATCGTATAACTTGCTATTGGTCCCGTGGTAAGGATCGGGCAGGAGCCCTGCGTGATAAAGCGAGTAATAGATGCTTGACGGGATCTCGGTCGTGTGCTCAAAGCGCAGCTTTTTGACATCCTCCAATGCGGCGTCCTTGTAGCAGAATTCCCACTCACCGTCAAGTGCGATGTGAGATTGATTGTGTCTTTTGTCAATGTAATAAGGCTGATTTAAGATCATATTTTTGTCCTTCGAAGATTATATTTCAATGGCACAAAGCGGCGCGTCCATCTCAATGCTGTAAAGGTATTCGGGAATAGCGCTTTCGCTTATTTTGAAGAAGGCAACATTGTTGCCGAATTGGTTGGTGCAAGCGGCAAAGCGCCCACCGCCAAGCAGGGTAAAATCTCTTGGCTCAACGCCCTTGCAATCGGTGTGGGCGAGAATGGTAAGCCTTTCTCCTTCTGCTTTTAATGTTACAATGGTTGCCGATGCGCGCTCGGTGGCATACAGATAAGCACCGTCCCCCGAGAGCTTGATCGCAGCGCCCGCGCCGATCCCGTCGTGGCTTTCGGGTAAGATCGAGACCGTGTTCAAAAGCGTCAGATGTGGCGCATCCCAGGAAAAGACACTGATGCTGCCGCCCATTTCGTTGATGCAGTAAAGGTATTTTCCGTCCTTTGAAAAAACAGCGTGTCTTGCGCCCGCGCCGTCGGGAACACGCGCACGGGAGACCTCATTTAGTTCACGGTCGTAAACAAAGATCGTATCTATGCCAAGGTCGCAGCACAAAACAAACCGCTTATCGGGCGAGAACAGGACGCAGTGCGTATGGGGCGAGAGCTGGCGCTTTGGGTCTACACCTTGCCCCGTGTGTACGGAGAGCCGATCGGGGGATAAAAAGACGCTGCCGCTGACATAGTTGGGGCAGTAAACGTCGTTGCCGTCAACGGCGATGTGGCAGGAGACCACACCCTTGGTGGAAAGGATTTCGGTTACCCGTTCGCCGCTTTTCGTGTCATAAGCGGCAATGCCGCTTTCTTCGCTTTCCGCAAAGGGCGCGCGAAGTGTTGCCCACAAAAGGTCATTTTCCATCTGTAAAAACATGGGGGAGGGCATGGGGATCTTTTGGATCTGCTCTGCCTTTCCGTCCTCGTATAAACGAAGCCGATACGCCCCGCCGTCGCTTGTGCAGCAGGCAACGTAAAAATCACACAGCGCCTTGCGCATCGTTTGGACAAAAAGGGGATTACTGTTGCGTTTCATAACTTGTTCCTCCATCAATGTTACATACCTGTAGCATCGCTTTTCTTGTCGAACAGCGCGTTATAATCCAGCGCTTTTGCCTTGATGCTAAGGGACTGCTCAATGCATCGGATCACTTGATTTGTGATCACTCTTGTACCGTCCTTGGTGTAATAGTGTGTCTGGTCGGAATGATACTTCATATGATCATCCTTCAGCAGCGCATACAGATCGTTGATGGCGCCCCCGTTTTTCAGCACGATCTCGCTTGCCGCTTGGTTGTAGAGCTCGGTCTCCGCGTTGGTTCTGTGGAACTTGTAGGTCTTAAAAAATTCTTCGTTGCAGGGGGTAGAGGTGGCAAAGACCATTTTTGCGCTCGGGAAAAGTATTTTGATCATATCGCAGATACGCGCAACGTTTTCCTTGTAGATGTCAAGCGGCGTGTGATGCTTGCCGTCGATCATGACCAAATTATCCCACAGCCCCGCATTCCAATGCACCAGATCCACGTCATCGCCGCAGTTCATTCCCTCTTTCCAATCGGGAATGCTTCTTAAAATGTACGACGTGAACCGACAATTTTCTTTTGGGTAGTAAATGCTTGCGACGCCGTCAAATGCCATTCTGACGTATTTGTCATAGCCCTGTCTGATGGAATCTCCGATTAAAACGATTTTCATTTCTCTCTCCTTTACATGCGTTCGATACTGTCCAAAATGCCTTTGAGGTAACCGATCGCGAACAGCCTGCCCAGCGCGTCGTAGCCGGGGAGGGTAGAGTGCTCTCCCGCCAGCGTCGGCACGTGATCGACACGGATCGGCACGTTTACACCGTTTTCGATGTACGTCCTCATCAATTTTGCCATATCAAGATCTCCGTTGTCGTGAAAGGTCTCGCGGAAATGGTTCGGCACACCCGTTGTGTTGCGGAAATGGATCAGGTAGATCTTGTCGGCAAAATCCTTGATCGTTTGTTCCAGATCCTCACCCATGATATGGTAATTCGCCTGGCACATGGTAATGCCAAGGCTGTCGCTTGGCAGGATATCATATACCGCCTTTTTGATGTTTGCTTTGCTGATCATGATGCGTTCTACGTCTCCAAGACGCGGCACGGGCGGATCGTCGGGGTGAAGCGCCAGCTTGATGCCGTATTTCTCGGCTTCGGGGATGACAGCTTTGATAAAATATTCGTAGTTCTGCCACAGTGTATTTGCCGTGATTTTGGCACCCGTTGGCTTAAAATCCGACATATTGAATTCTGTGACATGAGCGCCCCCGCGCTCGGGGTAATTCGACGAGGTGCGCAGCCAGCCGATGTGCGCCATCCAATTAAAGCAAATCGTGTCGATGTGAAGCGAGCGCATGATGGGGAACATTTTTATGACACGTTCGATGCTTTCATCGCGTTTTGCATCACCTGCTTTGATGTGATCGTGCACTTCGTTCGGCATGGGCTCGATCACCACGGGCGTGATGCCAAAATCAGTGAAGCGCTTGTATACCGTCTGCCAATGCGAGGCATCACTCAGATCAAAATCCCCATCCTCGGGCAGACGGATCACGCCGCTTGTAACACCGCATTGCTTGGCAATATCCCAAGTGGCGTCTCGCTCGCTTCGAAAGTAATCTGCAAGTATCATAATTGTCCGTTTCCTTCCGTATCGTTGAGCATTTCTCTCGTGCACGCCGAGAATTCCTCGCTCATAGGTCCGCAAACACCGTTCGTATTAACGGCGCACACACGGTAATAGTAATAAGCGTGCTCTTTTAGCTCCGTATCCTCGTATCTGCCAACGACGTATTCCTCGGGCAGAACATCCGCGACAAAGGTGGCGTCACTTGGCTCAAAGCCTGCTTGCTCGCTTCTGTACAGCTTGTAATGGGAAAGATCCTTTTCGACGTTTGCGCCCCAAAGCAGGTACAAATGTCCGGAATTCTCACCCGCGGCGGCGCGCGGTCTTGTGATCAGTCCCGTGTAGACCGAGCCGATGGAGGCAGGAGCGCCGTTTGTTGAAGCGGGTGTGATCGGCTCCCGCGTCTTAAGTCGCACGGCTTCTTTGCCAAGACGGTACGTGATAAAGCCCTTTTTGGCAGGCGTACTCGTCGGTCGCTCGTCGACGGTGGCAGGCTCGGCATCAAGCGCGGCAAAATTTGCTTTATCGCTCTCTGTGTAAAATCTTGCGATCATACCGTTCCCGTCATCTGCACGCTTCAAGCAAACAAGGCGCAGATCGGGGTCAATGTCCATGAAGCTGTGCGCTCCCTCGGGCAGATCGCCGTCCTGTGCGGAGATGCTGACCGTTTTCACGGGATTGACAAAGCGCTCCGCCATTTGCGGGATGTTTGCCGCCTTGTACCCACCCTTGTAGGATGTGATCGAATAGCGGAAGCGGTAGTTCAGATGACTTCCGCCCGGTGTGTGCATTTGCAACCAGTCGTTTGCAACATAGGAGAAGATCTGTGAGCCCTCTCCCGCATTTCCAAAGTCGGTCTTGTCGGCATGGATGTGATCGAATTCGGTCATATGCGTGTCCCGCATCATCAGCGCCACGCCGAATGTATCGTTTTCGGAGCAGCACCATTCGTTGACCGCCATATACACGTCGGTGCCGTGTCCCGTTACGTCCTTGGCGTATTCGGCGACCGCGCCGTTGAGGTGGCAAAAGCGTCGGCAATTTTCCACTTGGAAGGGGAATGCGTAATACAGATATCGGTAATAGCGATTGCAGTTGATCATGTCACTGACGTGGTGCAATTGATCGTCGATATCAATGCGCTTTTCATAATGTGGTAACGTCACATCTTGCACGATCTCCGCCCCCAACTCCGATAGAGACGTTCGGCTTCTTACGCAGGTGTATTCCTTTTCATAGCACACCTCAAATTCTGCCGCCGAAGGAACGCTAAAGGAGCTGTGATTATCCCGTGTGTAGACGGGCTCGTTGGCGCGGTAGGTGTTTTCAAGATCAAGAAGCTCCTTGTCAAGCTCCTTATCATAGATAGAGCATATAGAGCCGTTCTCGCAAAATTGAATTTTGTAATAGGAATTTTCGATCGTGGGGGGCGTGCTTGTGTGCTGATACACTGAGCTCAACGGGGCAAAATTGCGCTTCGGGATCGAGGCGTATCCAAAAGAGGGGATCTTCACAAGCGCGTATTCGCTTCCGCTGTCGGATACGACAAGCTCGGTTCGCTGCTGTGCCGTGGGATTGAAAATGGCGAAGCGATCCTCGCTTGCCTTTATGTGTGAGGCGATCGTCTGCAAGGCAAGCTTGCTCTCGACCTCGGCTGTCTCGGTGGCTTTTTCGATCCAATCGCGGTGCTGCATCCACGTCTCGTAGACTCTTCTGCCGCTGTAGCCGCTGGTGCCGTATGAATGCTCGTCATTGAAAAGCAGGTGATCCCAAGCCCGACGGAAATCGGTAGCGGGATACGCGTAATCCTTGTCGATCGTTCCCGCAACCGTTGCCCATTTTTCCGCGTTGGGCAACGCTCTGTCCGCATCAAATTTTTGCGCGATCAGCTCGGGAACGGTAAGCGGATGCTGGTACCAGCCGCCCGTGATATCTCCCTTTAATACGGGGATCTGATCGCCAAAGCGCTCTCTCAGTAAGCGGAACGGCTCGTTGGGATCTCCCAGTGTGCGAACCTGCGGGAATTTCCATTTTTTGTTCCAATCTCGGATCTGGTCGGTCAGGTACAGATTGGGTTCCTGATCATCCCCATAGCAGACAAGCACCCAGAGGTCATACGGAACCTTACGCTCAAGCAATTCCAAGCGTTTCCAGATTTGATCCTCGATCTCGGAAACGACCAGATCCCTATCCTGTAGCTTAAATGGGCGGTAGCCTATTCTGTGATAAAATCCGAACGCCTCGACATAATGGGAGCATCCCCAAACGGTCAGCCGTTCTCCCGATTTGCTTTCCCAATCAAACACCATGGGAAGAGAGGATTCCAATCGAAGGTCAATTCTTGAGCCACCGCCGCCTGCGCCTGTGTGCCAAATATATCTATGCTTGGTCCGATCATAGCTCCACACCGTGGAGGGAAGGGGGTTCCATTGGTTGGGCGCAAATATGATGTTTTTGTATCCCGCGTTGGCATACGCCTGTACCATCGACCAAGGCAAGCCGTTGTTGTCGATCATGGCAAGCGTTTCGCTTTCGATGTCCCAATGCTCCTTCAACAGCCGCTTTTCATAAGTGCTTCGGCACATTTGCTCCAAGCCGTAGGTTTGGATATGGTTTCCCGCAATGCCTGTGCACATGCCGATCTTCTTTGTTTTGATATAGTCCTTCACAATACGGTCAGCCGCTTCTTTTCCGCGATCCATACCGTAGTTGTTCCAAAACCACGTTCCCTCCATGGTATAGCGGTAGCGGTCGTTTTCCTCTCTGTCCTTTGTCTCGTCACAAAGCTCGGCGGCGCTATCGATAAATTGTGAGGTGTTATGGCGTTGGATATATTGGGAATTGTGCAATCCGATATCGGTGTGGGAGGAGACCATGATGTATAACGTCCACTCTCTCGGCTGCTTCCAGGGAGCCTCGGCTTGGATCAAAATGTTTCCCGCCCGATCGGAGATCTGCCAGATGGCATCAAAGGATTCCGATTGAAGGGGCAGCATCACGCTGACCGAGCCCAGCCCACCGCTTAGGGCAAGCGGATGGTTTTCGACGATCGCGTCTGCTCCTTTGTAAACCGACAAGAACAGATGTGCCGTGGCACTGCATTCATATTGCAATACGATCTTTTGCAGATCCTCCTTGGAGACCAAGGAGGTTGTACTCACCTTCAGGTTCGAGATCGAGATCATGTAAATTCCTCCTGTTATTTAAATCGCTATCATCATTATAACAAAAAGCACCAAGAAAAAAACCCATAGCGCAACATAAAAAGTTTGTTATCTGACACTTGACAAGAGGGAGGTGCTTTGGTATAATGGCGATAAAAGAGGCAAAGGAGGGGGATGCCGTGATCCCTCAAATATCAATTGTAGATATCATTCAATTAAAAAGAGAGCGTTTTTCCTGCAAGACCGAAAATAAGTCCTGTTACGTGCTTGCTTGCAGGATCGAAGGCGAAGGTTTGTTTTTTTACAATAACGAAGAGCGCCTTGTAAAAAGGGGAGATGTTTTATATATTCCGAAGAGTTCTTCTTATTTTCAAACGTGCGAGAGGGAAACGATCATCTGCTTTCATCTGAATATGTTAGGACAGCTATCCCCCGACATAGAGGTCTTTTCGACAAAGGACGCAGAAAGGATATGCGAGCTGTTTGTGAGAGCGGAGCAGCTGTGGAGGCAGCGACCGACCAATTACGAATTTATGTGTATGTCGATCCTTTACGAGATCGTTTCCAATATTCGCATCTGCACAAAGGCGCAGCCACGGCGTTCTGCCACATTATTGAAGCCCGCGATGAAGTATTTGAACGCAAATCTTTTTGACGCGGAGCTATCGCTGGAGGAAGCATGTCGGGCGGCGCACATCAGCCGAACCTATTTTAATAAGCTGTTTTATCAGGTGTACGGTCAGACCCCCACGCTATATGTCAATCGTCAGCGCATTGAACGTGCCAAACAGCTTTTGCTCAGCGGCAGCTGCTATAATGAGGAGATCGCCCATCTTTGCGGCTTTAAGGATGTCAAATATTTTTACGTCCTCTTTAAAAAAATGACAGGTAAGACCACAAAGGAATATAAAAAGGAATTTGAAAATCTTTAAAAAAGTGGTTGATTGCAGGCAAATGAAAGCGTTATATCGGCAAAAAGCAGTTAGTCACACAAGCAAAATAAGAGGCACCGCGCAAGGCGGTGCCTCTTATTTTGTGGTGCGGGTAAGAGGACGCTTGCCCCACTTGCTGCGGCGATGCCGCAGACGCTTAAAGAATGCCTTGATGCCTGAACGGCATCATTTTGCAAGCAAAATCGGCATTCTTTTCTGCCGCCGCTTTATGCTGCAAACGTTCAACAATTGCTCGGGCGGCAGGGTTTTCGCCTTGGCATCCGGACCAAAACAAAAATGGCACCCAATTGGGTGCCATTTTTGTTTTGGTGCGGGTAAGAGGACTTGAACCTCCACGAAGTTGCCCCCACTAGAACCTGAATCTAGCGCGTCTGCCAATTCCGCCATACCCGCGAATGTTATGAGTGGGTGTGGCGGAATGGGTCCGCGCATACCCGCAAATGAAAGTTGCTCTTGAAATCGCAACGGTAGTATTATACCATAAAGAATCTCGGTTGTCAATAGTATTTTGAAAAAATATTGCCCAAAAAATCAATGAAATTTTTCTTGCTTTTGCAGCGGAGTCTTGCTTTGAAAAGAGAAGAAAAAGCCTCACCGTGTCGCGAAAAATGCAACACGGTGAGGCGTTTTTGTTCAATTTTGTTATTTTTGCTGCATTGCGCGGCGGATGCGCATCGTTTCCTTCATACGAAGCTCGGTATTCAAAATCTTTTTGCGAAGGCGAATGGACTTCGGCGTAACCTCGATCAGCTCGTCGTCGGTGATGAACTCGATCGCCTCTTCAAGCGAGAAGACCACGGGGGGCGTGAGCAGCAGCTTTTCGTCCGCGCCCTTGGAGCGGATCGCAGTCAGCTTCTTTTCGTCGCAGGGGTTCAGCGCAATGTCGTCGTTCTTGGGGTTCTCGCCCACGATCATACCCTCGTAGACCTCGGTCTGGGGACCCACGAACATATTGCCGCGCTCCTGGCAATGGAACAGACCGTAACGGGTCGTAACGCCCGCCTTGGATGCGACAAGCGCGCCTGTAAAGCGCATCGGGATCTCTCCGCGGTAGGGCTGATAGCTATCAAAAATGGTGTTGATCACGCCCTCACCGTGGGTGGCGGTCATAAACTCGGAGCGATAGCCGATCAGGCAGCGCGAGGGGATCAGATACTCAATACGGGTACGGTCGCCGACAGGGTTCATTTCAAGCAGATCGCCCTTACGTTGTCCTAATTTTTCGACAACGGGGCCGACAAATTCCATCGGAACGTCCAAGAGCACCTTCTCCATAGGCTCGCATTTCACGCCGTCGATCTCCTTGAACAGCACACGGGGATTGGAGCAGCAAAGCTCGTAGCCCTCACGGCGCATATTCTCGATCAGGATCGAAAGGTGCATTTCGCCGCGCCCTGCGACCTGGAACTCATCCGTGGTCTCGCCGTCCGAAACGCGCAGCGACATATCGCGCAACGTTTCGCGGTAAAGGCGCTCACGGAGCTGACGGGAGGTGACAAATTTGCCTTCCTTGCCCGCAAGAGGGCTGGTGTTGACGGCAAAGGTCATTTCCATCGTGGGCTCGCTGACCTTCACGAATTCCAAAGGCTCGGGGCAGGTGGTGGAGGTCACGGTATCACCAATGGTGATGTCGCCGGCGCCCGAGAAGCAAACGATATCGCCCATTTTGGCACTTTCCACGGGCACACGGGTAAGACCGTCGATCTGATAGATCGAAACGATCTTGGTGAGCTTGGGAGTCTCGTCGGAGTGGTAGTTGCAGACCATTGCGTTCTGGTTCTGCTTCAGCACGCCGCGCTCGATGCGACCGATACCGATGCGACCCACGTAATCATTGTAGTCGATTGAGGAAACAAGAAGCTGCAGCTCGCCCTCCTCGTCGCCCTCGGGCGCAGGGATATAATCAAGAATGGTGTCAAAGACAGGGGTGAGATCCACGCCCTCCTCGTCAGCCGAGCGCGATGCGGTGCCGGCACGACCCGAGCAGTAAAGCATCGGGCTATCCAGCTGCTCATCGGTGGCGTTGAGGTCCATCAAAAGCTCAAGCACCTCGTCCTCGACCTCGCCAAGACGTGCATCGGGCTTGTCGATCTTGTTTATGACCACGATCACGCGATGGTTGAGCTCCAAAGCCTTTTGCAGCACGAAGCGCGTCTGGGGCATGGGACCCTCGGCGGCATCCACCAAAAGGATAACGCCGTTGACCATCTTCAGAATGCGCTCCACCTCACCGCCAAAGTCGGCGTGTCCGGGGGTGTCAACAATATTGATCTTTACATCCTTGTAATGAACCGCGGTGTTCTTTGCAAGAATGGTGATGCCTCTTTCCTTTTCAATGTCGCCCGAGTCCATCACGCGGGTGACGGTCTCTTGATTTTCACGGTAGATGCCGCCTTGCTTGAGCAGCTGATCCACCAGGGTGGTCTTGCCGTGGTCAACGTGCGCGATGATGGCAACGTTGCGAAGATCCTCTCTTACCATATTTTTACCTCTCATTTTCAACGTAAGCATAACATAACTTCATTATTATATCACTTTTTTTGTCGTTTGCCAATAGGAAGAGCGACGATTTTTGAAAAAAGAGTGCATATTTTCTTGTGGTGTTTGACAAAAGGAGATAAATGTAAATAAAAAAGGATTTGAAATGAGAAAGATTAATTTGTTATTTTTTGTTCTCACGCTCGAAAATATAATCAAGGGAGACGCTGTAATAATCGGCTAACTTGACAAGATGCTCTAAAGGAATGTTTTGAAAGCCGCGCTCATATCTGGAATAAACAGTTTGTTGAATGCCCAAAAGAGAAGCAATGTCTTCTTGCTTTAAGTCGTGATCTTCGCGTAAATCGCGCAATCTCTTCAAATACATAAATTTCCTCCATAGTACATGATGGTACTATTGACAATAACACAAAAAAACGCTATAATGTAAATATAGTACCAAAGAGTACTAGAAAGGAAGGGAAAGTATGAAATTGAAAATTAAAGAAGATGTTTTTGCGTTTTGCCAAAACATAAAACAATTAAGAAAAATGTATTGCTTGTCTCAAAAAGAGATGGCGGATAAATTAAAAATATCGAAAGGAGAACTTGAAAGAATAGAGAACGGTTTCTTGCCGGAGTCTGTTACCGTGGAATTGCTATTCCAAGTTCAAAAGAATTTTGCAGTTCGTCCCCAAGAGTTGTTTGAGGATTTAAAAAGTAAAGCGCCCATCAAGTAGATGAACGCTTTTTGCAAAAATCAATTTTAAATTTTTAAAAAAATAGAATATTTTTGTTGGAATTTGGAAAATTATTGGATTTAATTTGGAAATGCGTCAAATATCCGCATCTTTGATATATTTACTGCCGTTTTCTGCGATGAAGACCTTACGCTCGGCAAGGTTGTCGCCCATCAATACGTCAAACATATACTCGGTGCGCTCCACGTCCGCGGGCTCCACCGAGATCAGACGTCTTGTGGCGGGGTTCATGGTGGTTTGCCACATCATTTCGGGTTCGTTTTCACCAAGACCCTTGGAGCGCTGCAGGGTGTACTTTTTGCCCTCCAGCTTTTTGAGGATCTCTGCCTTCTCAAATTCATCGTAAGCAAAGAAGGTCTCGTCCTTTGTGGTGATCTCAAACAGGGGGGATTCGGCAATAAAGACTTTCTTTTCCTTGAGTAGTGTGGGCAGCAGTCGGTAAAAGAGTGTCAGCAACAGGGTGCGGATCTGGAAGCCGTCCTCGTCGGCATCGGTACAGATGATGATCTTCGACCATCGGAGTTGATTCAGATCAAATTTGTTCAGATCCCCCTTGATCTTACCCTCGATCTCCACGCCGCAGCCGATCACGCGCAAGAGGTCCGTGATGATGTCGTTTTTGAAGATGCGGTCGTAGGTCGCCTTCACACAGTTCAGCGTCTTACCGCGAACGGGGATGATCGCTTGGAATTCGGCGGCGCGTCCCAATTTACACGAGGACAGTGCCGAATCGCCCTCCACGATATAGAGCTCGCGTACGTCGGGATCCTTGGAACGGCAGTTGACAAACTTTTCCACGCGGTTGGCAATGTCAATGGTGCCTGTCAGCTTTTTCTTGATCTCAATTCTTGCTTTGTCGGCGTTTTCGCGAGAGCGCTTGTTGATCAGCACCTGATTGGCAAAGACTTCTGCCTCGACGGGGTGCTCGGTCAGATAGAAGTTAAGCTGCTCGCGAATGAATTCGCGTAATGCGGTTTCGATGAAACTGTTGGAAATTGATTTCTTTGTCTGATTTTCATAAGAGGTCATCGTGGAAAAGCTGTTGATGATAAGGAACAGACAGTCCTGCACGTCCTCGAACGTGATGCCTTTTTCTCCCTTTTTGTATTTGCCGTGATTTTTTAAATAGTTGTCCAGCACGTACTTGAATGCATCGCGCACTGCCTTATCGGGTGAACCACCATATTCCAGATAACTTGAGTTGTGATAATATTCACACGCCGTTACGGTGTTGGAAACGCAGAAATAAACATCTGCCTTGAATTTGTATTCGGGGCGATCCTTTTTGTCACGGCCACGTGTTTCCAAATGCCAGGTGGCAAGGTCGGTACGGGCAGAATCGCCCACACGTTCATTGATATAACTGTGAATACCGTGCTCGTAATAAAAGGTTGTTTCTTCAAATTTTCCGTCGCTCTGCTCTAACCGCAGTACGAACTTGATGCCTGCGTTGACCACTGACTGACGGTACATAATGTCAGAAAAGAAGGCGTGGGGGATCTCAACATCGGTAAAGACTTCGCGGTCAGGTCGCCAACGGATCACCGTGCCCGTGCGGCGTTCCTTTTTTTCTAAAGGACGGGAGGTCAGTTCGGTGACTGGCTCACCTTTTTTAAAGGAGATGCTATGCTCTTGTTTCCCGTCGTAGGAGCGCACGTCCATATATTCGGAGGAGTATTGCGTCGCGCATGCACCAAGACCGTTGAGACCGAGCGAATATTCGTAAGCGCTGCCTTCGTCGTTGTTGTTGTATTTACCTCCGGCGTAAAGCTCGCAGAAGATCAGATCCCAGTTCCAGCGATTTTCTTTTTTGTTAAAGCCCAGCGGCACACCACGGCCGTGGTCGTCCACCTCAATGGAGAAATCCTTGAAGACAGTGACGGTGATGATATCGCCATAGCCCTCACGTGCCTCGTCCACCGAGTTGGAAAGGATTTCGAAAAAGGAATGCTGACAACCGACCAACGTGTCGGTGCCAAAAATAACGCTTGGCCTTAAGCGCACACGGTCGGCGCCCTTCAGGGCTGTAATACTCGCATTACCGTAGGATTTTGATGTGTTTTTTTCAGCCATTTTGATCTCCCTAAATCATACATTTTGTGTCTGTCTATCACTTTATTATACCATATATTGCGGATTTTGTAAAGTACAGCGAACATTTTTTTGAACAAAAAACAAAAAATCGCGAAAATGCTTGCACGAAAGGAAGCAAATGGGTATAATATACTATGGATAATCTTATTTCATATGAGGTGTCCAAATGTGTGAATTTGAAAAGGGCTTGTCGGTCGCCGTTTTGGGCTTTGGTCGCGCAGGTCGCGCCGCCGCGGATTTTTTGCTCGCGCGCGGAGCAAAGATTACCGTGTATGCGGAGCAAGTGCCCGAAAGGGGACTTGCCGACTACCGCGCGCAGGGTGTTGATTTCTGTTTTGGGGAGTTTCCAAGCTGCTTTAAAGAGCGACTTTTGGTGCGCTCGCCCGGCATCCGCCCCGACGTTCCTGCCATTTTGCGCTCTCTTGCGAACGGAGCGATGCTGACAAGCGAGACCGAGCTCTTTTTTGAACACTGTCCCGCCCGTGTTATCGGTGTAACGGGCAGTGACGGCAAGACCACTACCGCCAATCTGATCGCCGCGCTGCTTCGCGGTGCAGGACATACCGTACACCTTGGCGGTAACAACGGCACACCGCTTTTGCCGACGGTCGATCGGATGAAAAAAAGCGATTTTGCCGTGGTGGAGCTCTCCAGCTTTCAGCTCATGACCCTTGACCGTTCCCCAGAGATCGCCGTGATCACCAATATCACGCCAAATCACTTGAATTGGCACACCGACATGAACGAATATATCGCCGCAAAGTGCCGCATTTTTAAAAGTGGCACACAACGGCTGATCTTAAACGAAAATAGCGACATTTTGCAAGAAATTGCGAAACGGGTATCGATTTCTGTGACTTTTTTCTCGGCAAACGAATGTGAACTGTGCCTTTTTGAAGCGGGAACAGAACAACGCTTGTCCGTTCCCGATACCTTTTTGCTACCCGGACAGCATAATCGCGAAAACCTTGCCGCCGCCTATGCCGCGGTAAGGGGATTTGTCACGCCGAAAGTGATGCAAACGGCGCTTACGGATTTTCGCGGCGTGCCGCACCGTTTGCAATATATCGATACCGTTGCGGGGGTAAATTACTATAATAGCTCGATCGACACCTCTCCCACGCGTACCGTTGCCGCGCTTTCTGCGATCGGAGGTCACCCCTTGGTGATCGTCGGGGGAAGAGGGAAGGGGGTATCCTTCGCACCTGTTGCAGATGCCCTTGCCGCGCACGCGCGTGCGGTGTTTCTCTACGGAGAAGCCGCAAGCGAGATCGAAACTGCAGTTGCCGGCAGAGTGCCGACACACCGCTTTACGGAATTTTCGTTGGCTTTCGATGCCGCCGCCCGAATGGCAAAAAGCGGCGATACGGTGCTATTATCTCCCGCTTGTACCGCCTTCGACCAATTCCGCGATTTTGAACAGCGTGGTGACTTTTTTTGCACATTAGTCAAGAATTTAAAGCAATAAATTCGTTGCTTTAAGAAAACAGAAAGGAACTGAAATGTTGGAACTGCGCGAACTGATCCCCGCGATGGCGGGGCTGATGAGCATCACGGGGTATGAGACCTATGATGCCGACAAACTGACCTCCTTGATGCAGGGCTTTGACGAAGAGATCACCGACGCCGTGGGCAATCGCGTTTTTATTCGTCGTTGCGGCCGTGAAAACGCCCCCAAAATTTTGATCGACACCCATTTTGATGAGATCGGCATGTACGTATCCGAGATCTGCGAGCAGGGCTTTCTCAAGGTCGAGCCCGTGGGCGGCTTGGACACCCGCACACTTCCTTCCGCAGACGTGAGGATCTACGGCAAAGAGGTGCTGGAGGGCGTGGTCGCTTCTACGCCGCCTCATCTGAAGAAAAAAGAGGAAGAAGAAAAGGTGACCCCCGTGCGCGAGCTGTTGGTCGATACGGGATACCCTACAGACGAGCTGAAAGAGCTTGTGCGTGTCGGCACGCCCGTCGGCTTTGCACCGCGCTATACGTGGCTGCAAAACGACCGTCTTGTGGGCAAGGGACTTGATAATAAAGCGTGCTGCGCCATTGCGGCGCACGCCCTGCGTGACATTCCCGCAGCCGAGCTTGCGGGCGATGTGTATCTGCTCTTTGCCGTGCATGAGGAGACCGACCGCGTGGGCGGCACAGCCGTTGGCGGTTTTGCGATCGACCCCGATTACGCGATGGTGATCGACGTCAATATCGGACATGCCCCGGGTAGCAAGGAAATCGGCACGGTTGAAATGGCAAAGGGCCCCTCGATCTGCCGCAGCGCCATCACCGACCGCACCTTGACGAAGATGACCGAGGCACTTTGTGATAAAAATGAGATACCGTGGCAGCGCTGTGTTGACGCAGTCTCCACGGGAACCGATACCGTTTCGCTTCATTTGGTGGGAAAAGGGATTCCAGTTGTGGACGTTGGACTGCCTTTGCGCGCGATGCACACGTACGTGGAGCTGTTGGATATGGCCGATGCCGAGCATCTGGCGGCACTGGTCCGCGCCTTTGTGTGCGATAAAGAGATCGGGGAGGTGTTCCAATGAAAAGCGGCATTGAGCTGATCGAAAAATTAGCATTGTGCTTTGGACCGACCTCCTGCGAGGGCGAGGTCGAAGCAGCCATTCGTGAGGAGCTTGCGGGCACCTCCGCTGTGCTTGCAACCGACCGTATGGGAAACCTTACAGCACACCTTCCGGGTAAAGAAAATTGCCCACGTATCCTGCTTTCCGCGCACATGGACGAGGTGGGCTTCATGATCACCCACATTGAAGATAAGGGTTATCTTCGCTTTGATACGCTGGGCGGTATCAACACGGGGGTGCTTTCGGGCAGAGCCGTCACACTTGGGGATGAGACCAAACGCATCAGTGGCGTGATCGCGGCAAAGGGCATCCATCAGCAAAGCGCAAAGGAGCGCGAAAAGCTGCCGAAGCTCGAAGATCTTTATATCGATATCGGTACAAGCAGTCGCGAGGAGACCGAAGCATTGCTCTCTCTTGGAGATTTCGGCACCTTCGACACCCCCTTCAGCTGTTTTGGCAAGGACGGGGCGTATATCAAAGGTAAAGCGCTTGACGACCGTATGGGGTGCGCCATTCTCATTGAGGTGTTGCGCGCGCTTGACGGCAAGGATCTGCCGCTGGATCTGTGGTTTGGCTTTACCGTGCGGGAAGAGATCGGCAAATCGGGCGCAGCGGTGAGCGCAAACCGCATTGCCCCTGACTGTGCCATTGTTCTGGAGGCCACAGCGATCGCCGACGTGGCGGGTGTCGATCCCGCTTGCCGTGTGGCGACGGTGGGGGAGGGCGGCGTGATCTCGCTTCTCGATCGCTCCACCATTTACGACCGTGAACTTGTGGACTTTGCGCTTGCAACCGGCAAAAAGCATGACATTCCCGTACAGGTCAAGCGCTACGTTTCGGGCGGTAACGACGCCGCGCACATTCAGCGCAGTGGCATCGGCGTGCGGTGCTTGGCGCTTTCCGCACCCACTCGCTATCTGCACGCGCCCGTGTCTGTCGCGTCGATCAAGGATTATGAAAGTATGGTCGCACTTGTCATCGCAATGCTGTGCGATTGGAAGGAAGGAAACAAATGATCAATACGTTAAAAAAATTATTGCCCAAAACGCCGTCGGTATCGGGGCGCGAAAGTGGCATTCGGGATATCATTACGGGGCTGATGCGTCCGCTTGTCGATCAGATCAGCACCGATGCGATGGGCAACCTCATTTGCCTCAAAAAGGGAAGCGGCGATGCCCCCCGCAAGGTGATGCTGTGCGCGCATATGGACGAGATCGGCTTTATTGTAACCTTTATTGAGGAAAACGGCTATCTGCGCGTCGCCCCCGTTGGCGGTATTCACTATGGCGCCGCCGCCTTTAGCGAGGTGGTGTTTGAAAACGGTGTGCGCGGTCTGCTCGTGCCCGAGGCGGACGTACCCGCAAAGGAAGCGCCCAAGGCTGAAAAATGCTATGTGGATATCGGTGCAACCGGCAGAAAGGAGGCCGAGCGCCGTATGAAGATCGGCGATTGCTGCGCTCTTGTGCCGCATCTCACACGTCTTACCGCCAACCGCGTCGCGGGTCGCCCCTTGGACGACCGCATCGGCTGTGCTGCTTTGGTGAAGATTGCCGAGACGCTGAAAAGCCCTGTGGACGATATGTATTATGTCTTTTCCGTGCAGGAGGAGGTCGGCTGCCGCGGTGCGCGTCCTGCCGCCTTCGCCATCTCGCCCGATCTCGCGCTCATTTATGACGTGACGGGCACGGGTGACGAGCAGGGTGCAAAGCCGATGACGGTCAAGCTCGGAGAAGGTGTTGCCATTAAGATCAAGGATAATTCCGTTATTTGCAACCGCGAGCTTGTCGATGCGCTGCTGGAGTGTGCCAAGGCAAACGGGATCGCCGCGCAATGCGAGATCCTGACCTATGGCGGCACCGATACCTCGTCCGTGCAGATGACGGGCTTTGGCTGCAAGGCGGGTGCTTTGTCGATCCCGTCGCGCTATATTCATTCGGGTGTGGAGCTTGTCGATCTGCGCGATGTCAATGCCGCCGTGGAGCTGACGGTCGCCTATCTTGGAGGTGCAAAATGATCGAATTTTCAAAGGAACTGCTTGCCCTTGCCGATGAGGCAGAGGCGGCGCTCGCAAGTGAGTTTGACTATATCAAAAAGATCTCATATGAGAACACCGCGCGCGTGATGGCGGCATTTGCCGAGCATCGCGTGGATGCCGCGTGCTTTGCCCCCACCACGGGCTACGGCTACGACGATCGGGGCAGGGACGTGCTGGATCGCATCTTTGCCGACGTGATGGGCGCCGAGGCGGCGTTTGTCCGCCATAACATCGTCAACGGTACACACGCCCTGACGATCGGTCTGTTTGGGCTGTTGCGCCCGGGCGACATTTTGTTTTCGCTCACGGGTAAGCCCTACGACACGCTGGAAGAGGTCATTGGCATTTCGGGTGAGCGTGGCAACGGCTCGCTTGCCGATTACGGCGTTACTTATCGCGACGTGGAGATGATCGACGGCAAAACGCTTGATTTCGAGGGGATCGGCGCGTTTTTGCGCTCCGAGGAAGGCGCGCGCGTCAAGGTCTGTTTCCTGCAACGCTCCAAGGGCTACCTTAATCGCAGAACACTGACGGTGGACGAGATCGGCGAGGCGACACACTTTGTGAAATCGATCCGCCCTGACGTCTTTGTGGTGGTCGATAACTGCTACGGCGAATTTACCGAAACACGTGAGCCGCCCGCGGTCGGCGTTGATCTTGCCATCGGATCGCTGATCAAAAATCCCGGTGGCGGTATGGCGGAAACGGGCGGTTACCTTGCGGGCAGCGCCCGTGCGGTGGAGCTTTGCTCCTATCGCCTCACTTGCCCCGGTATCGGGCTTGAGGTCGGTGCCACGTTGGGGCAAAATAAACATATGTTCCGCGGTATCTTCTACGCGCCTCATACCGTAGCCGAAGCACTGAAAACGGCGCATTTTGCCGCATACGTATTTGAAAAACTTGGATTTGCCGTCGAGCCCGCACCCACCGAGCATCGCTCCGATATCATTCAGACCGTTATCACGGGCTCAGCCGAAGGGCTTTGTGCCTTTTGCCGCGGTATTCAAGCGGGCTCGCCCGTGGATGCCTACGTCACCCCCGAGCCCTGGGCGATGCCGGGCTATCGCGATCAGGTCATTATGGCGGCGGGCACCTTTGTGCAGGGCGCGTCAATTGAGTTGTCTGCCGACGGGCCGCTCCGCCCCCCTTATACTGCCTTTTTCCAAGGCGGGCTGACCTTTGAAAGCGGCCGCATCGGCGTGCTTTCTGCCGCCGCCGAGGTGCTGCGCTCGTGCGGTAAATAAGAACATAAGAAAGAAGGAACATAAAATGAAAAAAAGCCTTACAAGGATCTTCACTGTGCTGCTTTTGCTGACACTTGCCCTTACGGCGATTGCTTGCTCGGATGACGGTATCCCCGACGATATGCAAAACGTGGCGATCGACAACGCAAATTTTGATCTGTTCGTGCCCAAGAGCTGGATCTCGCAAAAGGAAAGCGGTATTTCGGGCGCGCGCGTTTCCAACGAGGATATCTCCAACGTGACCGTGACCGTATATCTGCCCGACCGCCCCTTGACGGTGGACGAGTATTGGAACGGCTTTTGTCTGCCTTCCTATCAAAACGGCGTGCTGAAGGATTTTTCTCTGCTTGCAGAGCAGTGTGGCGATACCGTCCTTGGCGGCAAAAACGCCAAGACGTATGTGTTTATTTATACCCTTGACGGCAAGGCGTATGAGGTCATGCAGATCATTGCGCAAAAGGACGATCAGCTCTATACGCTGACCTATACCGCCGAATCGACGAATTACAGCACTCACCTTGAAACGGTGGAAAGCATCCGCCAGAACTTCCGTTTCCGCTGATATGATGAAGCAAATTTATCTTGACAACAGCGCCACCACGGCGCTCTCGCCCGCGGTCAAGTCCGCGATGTGCGAGGCGATGGAGATCTTTGGCAACCCCTCGTCACTCCACGAGCTGGGGCAGCGCGGCGCCGCGCTGTTGCGCGAGAGCCGCAATGCCGTTGCAGAAGCGCTTGGTGAGCGTTATTTAAAGGAAGGACAGCTCATTTTCACAGGCTCTGGCACCGAGGCAACCACGCTTGCCTTGCTCGGCACCGCCCGCGCCAAGGAGCGCCGCGAGGCGCATACCATTCTCACCACCGATTCCGAGCACCCTTCGGTCGAGCAGAATCTGCGCATCCTTGAAAAAGAGGGCTTTACCGTCGTGCGCGTTTCGACGCGCGGCGGTGTGCTTGATATGGATACGGTGCGCGCCAACTGCAATAAGGATCTCTTTTTGGTAACGATGATGCTGGTCAATAACGAAACGGGTGCCCGTTACCCCGTCGAGCAGGTCTTTGCCGCCGCACGGGCAGGGAACCCCAACTGCATCTGCCATTGTGATGCGGTGCAGGGCTTTTTGAAGGTGCCGATGACGGCGAAATCGCTCGGCGCAGACCTTATTACCATCAGCGCGCATAAGATCCACGGCCCCAAGGGCGTGGGTGCGCTTTACATCGCGCCCCATCTGCTCACAAAACGCGCCATAGTCCCCGTGCTGGCGGGCGGCGGTCAGGAATTCGGGCTTCGCTCAGGTACGGAAAACACGATCGGCATCGCGGGCTTTGCCGCCGCCGCAAGGGAAGGACGCAGCACCGTTGCGCGCGACGTTTCGCATATGGCGGCGCTTTCCGATCGGCTCATTGCGGGCCTTGCGGGCAGCGAAATACGGGTCAATCTCCCCACCACGCGCGCGCCGCACATCGTCAATATCACACTGCCGCAGATCAAAAGCGAAACGATGCTCCACCATCTTTCATCAAAAGGTATTTCGGTCTCCAGTGGCTCGGCTTGCTCCTCGCACGCCAAAAATCCAAGCAGCACACTGCTTGCCTTTGGACTCACTCCCACCGAAGCAGACTGTTCGCTGCGCGTGAGCTTTTCTGCCGAGAACACCGACTCCGATGTCGATGCGCTGATCGCCGCGCTTTCTGACGGCTTACAGCGCCTCATCCGCATTCGTTAAACAAAAAAGAACGCGCCGCGGCGCGTTCTTTTTTGTTTGTCATATCTTTTCGCAGCCCCTCATACAATTTAGCGATACCGACAAAAACGGAGGGGGAAAACTATGGCAGAGCGTTCCATTTATCAAGACATAGCCGAGCGTACAGGCGGCGATATTTACATTGGTGTTGTGGGCCCCGTGCGAAGCGGGAAGTCCACCTTTATCACCCGTTTTATGCAGGAGCTGGTGCTTCCGAATATCGAAGCGGAGGCGGTGCGTGAGCGGGCACGGGACGAAATGCCGCAAAGTGCCGCAGGCAAGACCGTGATGACGACCGAGCCGAAATTCGTGCCCGACGAGGGGGTCGCGCTCACACTTGACGAGGGCGTTGCGATGCGCGTGAAAATGATCGACTGCGTGGGCTATATGATCCCCGAAGCGATGGGCGGCGAGGAAAACGGCGCGGCGCGTATGGTGCATACCCCGTGGCAGGAGGAGCCGATGCCCTTTGCCGATGCGGCGGAGTACGGCACGCGCAAGGTCATCGGCGAGCACGCGACCATCGGGATGCTGATCACGTCCGACGGTACAGTGGGCGAAATTCCGCGCACATCTTATGAAGAAGCCGAAGAGCGCATCGTGCAGGAGCTGAAGCAAATGGGCAAGCCCTTTGCCGTGGTGCTGAACGCAAGCGACCCAACGCGTGGGGAATCGGTGGCGCTTGCCGAAGAATTGGAACAAAAATACGGCGTACCCGTGGCGCTTGTGAATTGCCTTTCGCTCACGGCAGAGGATATCCGCGGGATCCTTTCGATGATCCTTGGCGAATTTCCCGTAACGGGCATTGGTATCAAGCTGCCCGATTGGTCGAAGGCGCTCACACAGGAGCATCCCGTGCGCCGTTCGCTCACGGAGGATATCTGCCGTCTTGCCGCGCAGGTCACTCGTATGGGCGAGGTTGGCAAGGTCTTTTCGGCACTTGCCGAAAACCCTTATATAGAAGCGATCAAGACCGAGGAAATGAATATGGGTAATGGCAGAGTGTGCCTAGGGCTCGAGCTGACGCCCACACTGTATTACGACGTTCTGTCCGAGCTTGCGGGCGAGGAGATCCGCGAGGACGGGGCGCTGTTCCGCCTTGTGCGCGAGCTTGCCGAGGTGCGCGACAAATACCGCCGCGTGGAAGAAGCGTTGGAGAGTGCCGACCAAAACGGCTATGGCATCGTGATGCCCAAGGTGGAGGATCTGCGGCTCGAAAAGCCCTCGATCGTCAAGCAATCGGGCGGCTACGGTGTGCGTTTTTCGGCGGCGGCGCAGTCGATCCATATGATCCGTGCCGACATCCGTACCGAGATCAATCCCATTGTCGGCACCGAGCAGCAGTCCGAGGAATTTGTGCGCAATATCCTTGCCGAATTTGAAAATGATCCAAAAGCGCTTTGGGAATCGAATATGTTCGGCAAGAGCCTTTACGAAATGGTCAACGAGGGGCTGCACCAAAAGCTGGAGCATATGCCCGAGGAGGCACGCAAAAAGCTTTCCGAGACCTTGGAGCGCATCATCAATGAGGGAACAAACGGTTTGATTTGCATTTTGTTGTAAGGACGAGGGAAAGAGGGGGGAGAGGAGCTTTTACAAAAGCTCCTCTCCTCCTCTTTTGTCTGTCGTTTGCGGCACAAACGACACCCTTTTACCCCCATACCGTAGAACCTTCAAAAGGGGAATGGGTATTCGCACAAATCCCGATATATCTGCGTCATCCTAGGCAAAGCTTTTCTTTTTTGCTTAAACGGTTCCATTTGCTTCGTAAATCGGCAAACTTCGGAGTTAGTACAACATCTCATCTCGGCGTGTCATCCTGAGCGAAGGGCGTAGCCCGTAGTCGAAGTTTTGCGTAGCGGAGCGAGCGAAGCAAAACCGAGGAGCGATAGCGACGATGGGATCTTGAATGGAATACCAATAGCTTTCGTGTGCAGAGAAACAAGTGCTAAAAAGTAACACCGAGCAAAAAAGCTATTGTGTATCTTTCGTAGATCCCGCTGCGGCTGATGCCTTGCGCTTTTGCTTGCTACGCTAACGCTTCGACCCGCAAAAGTTCGACTACGGGCTACGCCCTTCGCTCAGGATGACACACTGATTTAGGATGATGCATAACCCGTAGGGACAGGCGTCCTCGACTGTCTGCATAAGTCTTCCCTTGTAGAGGGTTGTTGTCGCATAGCGACAACCGGAAGACCACGAAGTGGTGGATGAGTAGTAGTATCCCCGATGAATAAAGGCACAACACGAAATTCCATATCCGTTTGGATATTTTTCAAGACTTTTGGTGAAAACGTGTGCTATAATAACGGCATAGTTGCTTTGTAAACACTTTTACAAAAAACTGTAATATTACGAAAATAAGGAGCATTTACATAAAAAACACATTGATTCGCTTATGGAACGGAGAATTGGAACCGTGTAGTGAAAAAGAATATCGCTATGAGGAAGTGATTCAATTATCCCGATATTTAGACCGTCATCACAACGATATTTTGGTTCAGCTTAATGATGAAGGAAAAGAAATTCTTGAAAAATTTGAGGATTGCTATGCAGAATTAAAACGTATCGTACGTGAAGATGCTTTTATTAAGGGATTTTCGCTGGGAGTCAGATTGGTGGCAGAGGGATTGGTTGAAAAATAAGGAAAAAAGTGTGGGTTAGAACCTTTGCAAAGGTTCTAACCCACACTTGCTTTTATTGTAATAACTCAGAAATAATATCCGAAAGCGCCACAAACTGCGAAACGTCCAATCGCTCGCCACGGATATCCGCGCGGTGTCCTGCCTTCACGACCGCCTCGGTGCAGGCGTCCTTGCCAAGTGTGGGAAAACCCGCCGAGAGGGCGTTTGGCAGCGTCTTGCGCCGTTGTTCAAAGGCGGCCTTCACCGTGCGGCGGAAGATCTCCTCGTCCTTTGGGACGTAAGGCTTTTGCTCGTGGAGCTTGATGCGTACCACGGCGGAATTGACCGAAGGGGGCGGCATAAAATTGCCTGCCGACACGGTGAACAGCCGCTGTGCCGTGCCGTAATAATTGAGCATCGCGGTGATCGCGCCGTAAGCGGCGCTGCCCGCCTTTGCGGTGAGCCTGTCCGCGACCTCGGATTGGATCATCACCGTGATATAGCGGAAGGGAAGTCCGCTTTCCAGCAGCTTCATCAAAATGGGGGTCGTGATATAGTAGGGGAGATTTGCGCATACCGAAACGCTTCCCGACTCAAAATAAGGGGCAAGCAACGTGTCAAGATCGGCCTTCATCACGTCCTCATTCAAAACGGTCACGTTTTTGAACTCATCTAACGTATAGGAAAGGGCGGGGATCAGTCCGCGGTCGATCTCAAGCGCCAGCACCTGCTTGTATCGCGCGCAAAGCTCGCGCGTCAGCGTGCCAATGCCCGGGCCGATCTCCAGAATGCTTTCGTCGGCGCTATCGGTGCAAGAGTCGGCAATGTCACCAACGATCATAGGGTTGGTGAGAAAGTTTTGTCCAAACTCCTTGCGAAAGCGCAGTCCAAAGGCTTCCATAATATTTTTAACGGTTCGAATATCACAAAGGTTCATAAATGCCTCACAGTTTTCAGGATACCTTATCATACCACGCTTTCGCGTTTTTGTCAATGAAAGTGCGAGTTTCATCAATTTTTTGCTTTTTCTTTTTCATTGGTTGACAATAAGGTTTTTGTGTGATAAGATGCAATTGAACAACAAAATGCTACAATGAAAAGGAGAAATCAGATGATCTGGACACCCGCGAAACGCGCGATCTGCGCGCTGGGTTTAGGGCAGCCCGATGAGGTGCCGACCTTTGAGCTTGAATATCAGCTTTCCGAGGAAATGTTCGGCTACCCGCTTGCCGATGCGCGTCTTGGTCGCTCCGTGATCGGAACGCTGAGCGAAAAGGAGCTTGAGCGGGCAGCATACGATCTTGCGGATAAATACGCCCGTGTGTTTGGATCGAATACCGCGTACGACATCGGCGGTGCCGCGCTTTCGGGCGATCCCGAAAAGGATGGGCGAGAGGGGCTTGATTACGCGATCGTTCCGCTTTATAACCCGATGTGGAACCATCCCGATCACCCTGCCAGCGTCGCGTTCAGACACCGCCTGCGCGAGCATTTTGGTGATACCCGTTTGCTTGCCTGCCACGGTGACGGCACCTTTGCGATCCCGTCGGGGTCTGATATGTACGAGTTTGTCTATCGCATCGCCGACGACCCCGAAGGGGTCTTGGAGGAGGCAGAGCGCAAGGCACAGCGCGCCATCGAGAGAAACAAGCGGCAAAGAGAGGCAGGAGTGGACGTCGCGCTGCTTTGCTCCGACTATTGCTATAATTCGGGTCCCTTTCTCTCGCCCGCAATGTTTGATGAATACATCACGCCTTTTCTTGCAAAAATCTGCAAAGCAGGCAGAGAGGACGGACTTTACGTCATCAAGCACACCGACGGCAATATTATGCCCATCATCGACTCCTTGGTGGAGGCAGGCCCCCATGCGTTGCACTCTCTGGATCCTATGGCGGGCGTGGATATCCGCGAGGTCAAGCGTCTGTACGGCGACAAGGTTGCCCTGTGCGGCAACGTGCATTGCGCGGCGCTCCAGACGGGCACGGACGAGGAGGTCATCGCCAGCGCGGAATATTGCCTCACCTACGGCAAAGCGGGCGGTGGCTACATTTTCGCCACCAGCAACATCCCCTTCAAAGGCATGCCCCCGCACCGCTATGATATGATCCTGGACATTTGGAAGAGAATGAGAAAATACTGATACGTGTTGGGTTATTTTCGCCAATGGTGAAAGAATTGTTGTAAAAATGAAAGAAAGCCCTGCTATCGGAACCGTCTATACCGGGACCCCCGGAACGGAACCTGAAACAAGACTTCCTACTAACAGTATATCACAAAACAGCAAAAAGTCAACCCCTAATGCAAGAAGTGAAAAAAGAGTCGGACAGGCGAAGTGAACTCTCTTAAAATAAGAGAGAAGCGCCCACCCATTACGGCGTATCCGGCCCCGTAGGTAACCGGATCAAAAGCGCTTCTCCCAATAGTAGTATATCACAAACAGCCTCGACTGTCAACTCCGAAGGGCGCCAACCAATCACGGCGCAGCCGTGTATATCATCAATTCCGCAGGTGGATGCACACTGGCGCGTGATGATATACAAAGGCGGCATTGCCGCCTTTGATGATATACAGCCCTTCGGGCTGATGATATCCACGACTGCGTCGTGATGATATGCCAAGCCTGCGGCTTGGATGAACGAAAAAGGACTTTCGCAAAAGCGAAAGTCCTTTTTCGTTGGTGTATAGAAGAAACAGATACCGATCAGGCAAGTATCACGATATACGCTCGGGTGTTTTTCCGTTGAAGATCGCAGTTGCGTTTTTCACGAAATCCGCAAAGGTCAGATCTCTGCTGCGCGAAATCGTTTTGGGGGCGGTTAAGCCGATCTCATACATCCATACCCCTTGATAATTGACTTGCTGAAGCGCGGAGAGCAGCGCCTGCCAATCAACTTGTCCCTCGCCGGGGAGCCAATGCTTTTCGTCAACGAAATCGTAATCGGACACGTGCATTGTTACGATCTTGTCCGATAACTGATTTACGAAGTTGGTGTTGCTTTCGCTTAAAAGATGATTGGTGTCAAAGCAAACGCGGAGCTTATCGTTGGCGGAGATCAGCTGCTGTATCTCTTGTGCCGTGTTACCAAGGCAGGTTCTCGGCAGATCCTCAACGGCGATGACCGCGCCGTTGCGGTGAGCGATCTCTGCAAGCTGATCCAACGTTTGCATGGAATATTTGAGGCGATCGCTTCGATCATTCGGTGCAATGGGCTCTGCGCTAGGATGAACGACGAATTTATCAACGCCGACATCGGCGGCTTTTTCGATCAGCGAGGTGTATAGCTTTATGGAATTTTCGCGGAGCTCCGGATTTAAGGAAGCAATGTCTATGATCCTGAACGGACAGAAGGGCAAGTGATAGGACCAGAGATCGATATGATAACGGTCGGATAATTTTTGTACTTCCTTATAGTCAGTTGAGTTGCATTGGTCCAGCGGCAGGGCGATTTCGATGGCAGCAATTTGGTTTTGCTCTAATTTTTCAAAATTTTCCGCCGTCAGTGCAAATCCGCAGCTGGAAAGACCGATCTTATACATTTTAAGCATCTCCTTTGGGGTTACGTATTTCTACATAACTATAACAAAAGAATGGGCGTTTGTCAAGAGTGACGCCTTGAAAAATAAGGCAGAAGCCGAGAAAAAGCTGCGCCATACCGTGGAGCTGTTCCGCAAAGCGTTGACAATGATGCAATAAAGGGTGTAATGATAACGAGTATACGAACCGCCGGTGGGCTGAAGGAATTCTTTCCGTAGAGGACAGAAGCAGTTTGATAGGGAACAAGCGGTAAGTGATTCAGCTAAAGGAGAGTGCTTTTTTGGGGAACCTATTCGCCGCGCTGCGGGCGAACTACGAGGGCGACAAGGTGTTTACCAAGAAGGAGGTCGCCGCGGCGATCTTGACCGTTGATGCTTTGCAGAAGATGCCTGCGAAGGAGCGCAGCGAGCTTTCTACGTATTTATGGAGAGGGTACAACGAGCGCCTGAACGAGCAGGGCTTTGGCTACCCAATCACGGCGCAGCCGTGTATAGCATCAATTCCGCAGGAATTGCATATCATCAAGGCAACGCCTTGTATCTCATCAAGCCGCAGGTGGATGCACGCTGGCGCGTGATGATATACAGCCCGAAGGGCTGATGATATCCACGACTGCGTCGTGATGATATGCCAAGCCTGCGGCTTGGATGAACGAAAAAGGCTTTCGCAAAAGCGAAAGCCCTTTTTCGTTGGCGAGCGTCTTTAACGAAGATCGAACCCCAATATGCTTTTTGCGGCGTCCAGCCACAATTTCGCAAGGAAGCCGTGCATTGCCTCGGTGGGATGAATTCCATCCCACAGCCAATATGCATAAGGGTCGATATCACATCCGTTTTCGGCAAGGGTATGCACATTTTCCTTTACGAGCGTTTCCAGCGGCTTTTGAACCGGTATAAAGGTCGCACCGTAGTCATCCGCGATCTTTTTTATCATCTGCTGCTTTGATCTAAACACAGACATAAAATCATCATAATGCTCCTTGCATTTGCCAACAGGAAGGAAAAACGGCTCGATAAGTATCAGCTTCAAGCTCGGGTTTTGCGCCATTGATAGGTCGAGAAGCTCTCTGTAAGTCTTATCAAAATGAGCCAAGTGTGCCGCAGCACCGTCAGGATAATATCCGTCACGATTTCCCTCACCGTTAATTCCAAGCAAAACACTTAGCACATCGGGATGCTCGTTTAATACGTCGAGTTCCCAACGCAGCCGTGCTTTGTCTACTGAATCTCCGCTCACGCCTCGATTTATCAAGAAATAGCGACCCGGATAGCTCAATCCAAGATGTGAGGCAATATTAAAAACGTAGGAGTGGCCTATCTGATGATTTAAATCCCAACGGGACTCTGCCTTTTTATAGCGATTACCATCGGTTATTGAATCTCCCTGAAAAAGAATACGAATCATTTTTCTCTCCTCTTTTTTGTGTGCAAATTCATTTTTTGATCCCAATTTCCCGCGAGTCCTTCACACCATAAAGAAAAAGTCAAAACCAAACCGCAAGGGCATGATTTTGACTTTTATTGGTGGAGACAACTGGAATCGAACCAGTGACCCCTTGCATGTCAAGCAAGTACTCTAACCAGCTGAGCTATGCCTCCATATCGCAACGGATGATATTATAACACAAACCAAAACAAAAAGCAACCCCTTTTTCAAAATTTTTCAAAAAAATTGAAAAAACACAGAAAAGCAGAGCGTTCACAAAATATTCACAAAACTTTTTTGCGAAAAATCCCCCTTTTTTATATAAATTATGATAAAATTACATTAAAGTGGGGGAGAAGGTTTGATTCGCAAAATCAAACGCTTTTTCTCCCTGTTAAACCGTATGAACGGAGGGTATTATGAAAGAAAACAGCACAGCCGGCATCACGCGTCTCACGTCTTTTTTTGATGAGGGCACCTTTGTGGAGCTTGGGGCATACATCAGACGTCCCGGCAATGAAGAGACCCTTGAGGGTGTGGTGTGCGGATACGGTTCGATTGGCGGACGTCTTGTCTTTGCGTTCGCGCAGGACAGCACCTCAATGAAGGGCGCACTCGACGGCAGACATGCCGAAAAGATCGTCCGTACCTATGAAAAAGCACTTGCGGTCGGCGCGCCGATCGTTGGATTTTTTGATTGCGCGGGCGCGGTCGTCTTCGACGGCGCGGCGGCGCTTGCGGGATACGGCACACTGTTGCGTACCGTTTCGGGCGCATCGGGCAAGATTCCGCAGATCGCCGTGATCAGCGGCACTTGCGCGGGCACGATGGCATCTGTCGCGGCACTGTTCGATCTGACCGTGACGGTCAAGGAAAAGAGCCGCTTGTACGTATCCTCTCCCACATTGGTCGATGAGGAGATCGGTACCGCCGAGTATGCCTTTGCAAACGGCAATGCCGCGATCCTTGCAGACGGGGAGGGCGAAGCGCTGACGGCAGTGCGAAGGCTGCTTTCTTACCTGCCCGACAATGCCGAGCACGGCATTCCTGCGCTCGCTACTGCCGATGACCCCGGCCGCGCGCTTGCGATCGGCTCTCGCTGCACCGCAAGGGAGGCGCTTGACGCCGCTGTGGATGCGGGCAGCTTTTATGAGGTGCTTGGCGGCTATGGCGATGCCGTGATCGCGGGGCTTGCCTCGATGGGCGGTGTTTCCGCCGTCGCGCTTGCCATGGACGGTGAGCTGACCCTTGCTTCTATTGTTAAAATGCGCCGCATGATCGCGTTTGCAGATGCCTTTGGCCTGCCCGTCGTCACCCTTGTGAATGCAAGCGGTGTTGCGGTGTCTGCCACCGATGAGGGCGCGCTTGCCGCGGAGCTTGCCGCCCTTGCCAAGGTGCAAGCGCGTGCAAAAGCACCTCGCGTGACCGCTATCGTCGGTGACGCCGTGGGCGCGGGCTTCATTTTTGGTGGCTCCCGTGCGCTTGGTGCCGACCTTGTGTTGGCGTTGCCCGATGCCGAGATCGCCGCACTCAACGCAAGCGCCGCTGTGGCATTCCTTTGGAATGACCGCATCACCCCCGAGCTCACGCGCGAGGCGCTGGAAAAGGAATGGCGAAAGACCTGCGCTACTGCCGAGTCCGCCGCCGCCACGGGCGAGGTCGACGACATCGTTGCCCCTGCCGAGCTGCGCGCACGCCTGATCGCCGCGCTCTTTATGCTGGCGAACAAGAGGTGATATGATGATCAATACTGCACTTGCTATGAGCTTTGGCGAGCGTGCCGCATATGCGGGCAAGGTCTTTCTCATCGGCGTTTTGACCGTCTTTGCCGCGTTGGTCGTTTTGTTTCTCGTTTTAGTACTGTTCCGCAAATTTGTTGCTTACTTTAACGGCGAGGATCTGGAGGTCGAGGCAAAGGAACCGGCACCCACGCCTATCGCGACTCCCGTGCCTGTGGCACAAGCCGCAAGCGACGATGCGCTGATCGCCGTGATCACCGCAGCCGTGGCGGCAGCACTTGCCGAGGAAAACGGTGGAGCCGTTCCGGGATTCCGCGTCGTTTCCTTCCAAAAGATCTCTACTGTATCAAATAGAAAATAAGAAAGGGTAAAAGAACATGAAAAGCTATCGTATTACCGTAAACGGTGTTGCATATAACGTAACTGTTGAAGAAACCGGCGCAACGGCTCCCGCCGCAGCCCCCACCCCCGTAGCGGCTCCCGCTCCCGTAGCAGCGCCTGCTCCCGTTGCAGCGCCCGCCCCCGCGGTTGCTCCCGCGGCTGCTCCTGCTCCCGCAGGCCCCGCAGGCGCGACCACTGTGAATGCGCCTATGCCCGGTACCATCGTCCGCGTGAACGTGAAGCCGGGCGATGCCGTCAAGAAGGGTGATGTGCTTGCCGTGCTTGAGGCAATGAAGATGGAAAATGACATTTGCTCTCCCGCAGACGGAACGGTTGCCACCGTTGCCGTATCCCAGGGCGCTTCTGTTGCCACCGACGAGGTGCTGGTGACCCTGAACTAAAAAGGGGAGTGCCATGTTAGAAAGTATTCAAAATTTCCTGGACAGCACGGGCTTTTCCTTGCTTTTCGGGCAGGACGGTAGCTGGCGGACCGTTTTGATGTTCCTCATCTCCGCTGTGCTTGTCTATCTTGCGGTGGTGAAGAAGTATGAGCCGCTGCTGCTCTTGCCGATCGCCATCGGTATGCTGCTCACGAATCTGCCCGGCGCGGAGCTTTTCCATCCCGAAATGTTCCTCACGGCAGGGGATATCAGCTACAGCGACGTTTTGCATAACGGAGGCCTGATTGACTTCCTTTATATCGGCGTCAAGCTCGGTATTTATCCTTGTCTTATTTTCATCGGCATCGGCGCGATGACCGATTTCAGCCCCTTGATCGCCAATCCCAAGAGCCTGCTCATTGGTGCGGGCGCGCAGCTTGGCGTGTTCGTGGCGTTTGCCTTAGCGCTCATAACGGGCTTGTTCACGCCGCAGGAGGCGGCAGCCATCGGTATCATCGGTGGCGCGGATGGCCCCACGGCGGTGCTGACCGCCAAGACGCTGGCACCTCAGCTGCTTGGAGCCATCGCCATTGCGGCGTATAGCTATATGGCGCTGATCCCCATGATCCAGCCCCCGTTTATGAAACTGCTCACGACCAAAAAGGAGCGCGCCATCCGCATGGATACGCTCCGTCAGGTCTCCAAGCTTGAAAAGGTCTGCTTCCCGATCCTTGTGACCGTGGTGGTTTGGCTGATCGTGCCTGCCGCCGTGCCCTTGATCGGCTGCTTGATGTTCGGTAACCTGCTCAATGTCAGCGGTGTGACCGACCGCCTCTCCAAGACCGCGCAAAATGAGATGATCAATATCATCACGATCCTGCTCGGTGTGTCGGTGGGCGCTACCGCAACGGCAGAGAACTTCCTCAGCGTGCAGACGCTTGCCATCATCGGCTGCGGTCTTGCCGCCTTCTGCGTTTCTACTGTTGGCGGACTGCTCACAGCAAAGATCATGTGCTACGCGACCAAGGGGAAGATCAACCCCCTCATCGGTTCTGCGGGTGTTTCCGCTGTGCCGATGGCGGCGCGCGTTTCCCAGAAGGTCGGACAAGAGACCGACCCCACAAACTTCCTTTTGATGCATGCAATGGGTCCCAACGTGGCGGGCGTCATTGGCTCCGCCGTAGCGGCAGGCGTGTTCCTGTCGTGGATGTGGTAATTTGAATGAGGTGAAACTATGTCTAAAGTAAAGCTTACAGAAACCGTACTCCGCGATTCGCATCAGTCCCTGATCGCGACGCGTATGACAACCGAGGAAATGCTGCCCATCCTTGAGAAGATGGATGCCATCGGCTACCACTCTCTTGAGGCGTGGGGCGGTGCGACCTTTGATTCCTGCCTGCGCTTCTTGCACGAGGACCCTTGGGACCGTCTGCGCAAGATCCGCGACAAGGTGAAAAACACCAAGCTGCAAATGCTGTTCCGCGGTCAGAACATTCTCGGATATCGCCATTATTCCGATGACGTCGTCGAATATTTCGTACAAAAGTCGATCTCGAACGGCATTGATATCATCCGTATTTTCGATGCACTCAACGACCCCCGCAACCTGCAAACTGCGGTCAATGCCACCAAGCGCGAGCAAGGACACGCGCAGGTCGCGTTCTCCTACACGACGGGCCCTTGCTACACCTTGGAGTATTATGCAAACTACGCCAAGCAGCTTGAGGAAATGGGAGCCGATTCGATCTGTATCAAGGATATGGCGGGCCTGCTCAAGCCCTTCGAGGCATATGAGCTTGTCAAGACTCTGAAATCTTCTACGAGCCTGCCCGTTCAGCTGCATACCCACGCCACCGCAGGTCTTGCTTCTATGACGTTGCTCAAGGCGATCGAGGCGGGTGTCGATATCGTGGATACCGCGATCTCCCCCTTGTCGATGGGTACCTCTCAGCCCCCCACAGAGCCGCTGGTCGCAACCCTCGCGGGCACCGAGTGGGATACGGGCATTTCGCTGGAAGCGCTCGATGAGATCACCCGTTATTTCGATCCGTTGCGTGAGAAGTATCTTGCAAGCGGTCAGCTCAACCCCAAGGCGCTGAAGGTCGACGTCAATGCGCTTCTTTATCAGGTTCCCGGCGGTATGCTTTCCAACCTGATGAATCAGCTTGCCGAGGCAGGGAAGGCAGACCTTCTGCCCGAGGTGCTTGCCGAGGTGCCGCGCGTGCGCGCCGACGTGGGCTATCCCCCCTTGGTCACGCCTTCCTCGCAGATCGTGGGTACGCAGGCGGTGTTTAACGTGTTGATGGGCGAGCGCTATAAGACCTGTACCAAGGAATTCAAGGGTATCGTCCGTGGCGAATACGGCAAAACGCCGATGCCCATTGATCCCGAATTTACAAAGAAGATCATCGGCGATGAGGAGCCGATCACCTGCCGCCCCGCGGACCGTCTTGAGCCCGAGCTGGATGCGCTGCGCGAAAAGATCGCAGGGTATATCGAGCAGGACGAGGACGTGCTGTCCTACGCGCTGTTCGAGCAGGTCGCCGTCAAGTTTTTTGAGGCACGTAAGGCAAAAAAGTACGGCATTGATGCCACCTCTGCCGACGCCGCCCTTGGCGTGCACAGTGTTTAATAATCAAAAAAAGCGGAGATGCCAAACGGCATCTCCGCTTTTGATTTTTCTATTGATTTTATCACGAAATATGTTATAATACAATTAAACACTCTTTTAGGGAGGAAACTATGAAGCAATACGATATCGCGGCATACATCTGGCCCGCTTATACGGGCGATGAATTGCGCACAAGAATGTTTTGGCCCGAAGGATACGGCGAGTGGCAAAGCGTGAAGAGCGCTACGGCAAAGTTTGAAGGGCACACCTGGCCAAGAAAGCCGCTGTGGGGCTATGTCAACGAGGCAGACCCTGCCGTGATGGAAATGGAGATCAATGAGGCGAAGCGCCACGGCGTGAACGTGTTCATTTACGATTGGTATTGGTATGACGGTCGCCCCTTCCTTGAAAACTGCCTCAACGACGGCTTTTTAAAGGCGAAAAACTGCTCGGATATGAAATTTTATATCATGTGGGCAAATCACGATGCTAACAACGTATGGAACAAGGAAATTTCCGATACGGAAGCTTGCAACACCGTGATCTGGAAGGGCGGATGCGACGCGGACGAATTTCGCACACTCTCCAGGCGCGTTTGCGATCGGTACTTTGGCCTTGATAATTACTATAAGATCGACGGCTGTCCCGTGTGGATGATCTATGAGCTTTCCACCTTTGTCAAGGGTCTTGGCGGTGCGGAGCAAGCGGCAGCCGCGCTTGACGAATTCAGAGATTACGTCAAGTCCAAGGGCTTCCCGGGGGTACATATTCAGTTCACGGGTCGCAAAAAGGATGTACCGAACCTCAGCGGCGTTGACGGCGAGCGGATGACCACCAAATTTGAGGAGCTTGCAGAAAAGCTTCGCATCGACAGCTTTACGCACTATCAGTTCGTGCATTATCTGAACATTGACCGTGATTACGTTGACATTACAAAGGATGCAAAGGCGTTCCGCGACAGGATCGACGAAACCATCAAAATTCCGTATTTCGCCCACGTTTCCTGCGGTTGGGATAACAACCCCAGGTTCAAAAATTTCAGACACGGTATCGTCAAAAACAACACACCCGAAAATTTTGAAGCGGCACTGCGCGATGCGAAGGAATACGCCGATGCCCACCCCGAAAATCCGCCCCTCATTACGATCAATTCGTGGAACGAGTGGACAGAAACAAGCTACCTGCAGCCCGACGACCTCTATGGCTACGGCTACCTCGAAGCGATCAAACGGGTATTCGTCGACGAGGTGGAAAAGGGGGAATGAAGGTGTGACACAGGCAGAGGAAAGATTGGAACTGCTGGCGCTTGGGCTGCATTTATTCGGGATGGAGGAGCAGGATATCGTTATCACTCTAATGGGAGTGTGGGGAAACCCGAGACAAGTGGAAACACTACTCGACTATCTGGTGACGCACGAGGGAGCCACAACGGCGGAGATCTCGGACGCAGTGGTGGAGATCGTGCAAACGGTCAAGTAAAATTTCAACGTAAGCACTTATCGCAAGAACCAAAAGCGGAGATGCCAAACGGCATCTCCGCTTTTGGTTCTTGTAACAGTTTCGGTAGTGTCGGTGATGACAAAAAATCATCCGAGCAAAGTGAGAAACAAGAAGCCTTCTCCTGTGGGAGAAGGGGGACCACGAAGTGGTGGATGAGGAGTTATCTTGTGTTAAGGACACCTCATCCGTCAGTCGACAAGCGACTGCCACCTTCCCCCACTGGGGAAGGCGAAAAAATAGCGAATTTACCTAAAAGTGTTCTCGCCACAAAGGCGGCTTAACTCAGGATAAATTCGCTATTATTAGTATAAAAGATCTGCTTGTGTTTGTCAACCGGCAAGATAAATGGCTTTTCTATATCAATAAGCGCCAAATCCTCTTAAATTTGAGCTTGAGAAGCTTTCCAACCAAAAGAAGGGGCTTTTTGCCATTAAAAAGACATATGATTTTTCGGTTTTGCCTTGCTTTCTCTTCACTCTTATGTTATAATGGTTGCAATGCTTTTTCGAGGTGTCCCTATGCAAAATAACAAACGCGTGAAGCTCGCGTGCTATACCACAAACGTCACCATGGCGGTGGTCGGCAACCTGTCGCCCGTGCTCTTTATGACCTTTCGCTCGCTCTACGGGATTTCTTATTCCTTGCTCGGTCTTCTGGTCCTGATCAATTTCGTCACGCAGCTCACCATTGATCTGATCTTTTCCTTCTTTTCGTATAAATTCAATATCCAAAAAGCGGTCAAGCTCACCCCCGTGATCTCGGTGTTCGGACTGCTCATCTATGCGCTCTGGCCCTTCCTCTTGCCAAACCACGTGTACGTCGGCTTGGTGATCGGCACTGTCATCTTTTCGGTGTCAAGCGGATTTGCCGAGGTGCTGATCAGCCCCGTGATCGCGGCGCTGCCAAGCGACAATCCCGACCACGAAATGAGCAAGCTCCATTCGATCTATGCCTGGGGCGTGGTATTCGTGATCGTGGTCAGCACGCTCTTTTTGCTAGTGTTTGGTGATGCGCGTTGGCAATGGCTCGCGCTCTTCTTTGCACTTGTTCCGCTGCTTGCGGCACTGCTCTTTGCAGGCGCGAAGCTGCCCGAGCTTGAAAAGCCCGAAAGGGCATCGGGCCTCAAAGCGATCTTCAGTCAAAAAGCCCTGTGGCTTTGTGCGTTGGCGATCTTTCTCGGCGGTGCCGCCGAATGTACCATGGCACAATGGAGCTCGGGTTACATTGAGACCGCCCTCGGCATCCCCAAGGTTTGGGGCGACATCTGCGGCGTTGCGGTCTTCTCGGTGATGCTCGGACTTGGACGAACCCTCTATGCCAAATACGGCAAGTCTGCCGAGCGGGTATTGCTGCTTGGCGCGATCGGAGCTGCCATCTGCTATCTCACGGCGGCGATCGTTCCCGTGCCGATCGTAGGACTTCTCGCGTGTGCCTTTACGGGATTTTGCGTTTCGATGCTGTGGCCCGGTAGCTTGATCGTTGCCGCCGAGCGCATCCCGACGGGCGGCGTTGTGATGTATGCTATGATGGCGGCAGGCGGCGACTTTGGCGCGTCGGTCGCACCTCAGCTTGTCGGTATCATCACCGACGCGGTGTCGGCGAGCGACTTTGCGGGGAACCTCGCATCCAAGCTGTCACTATCCGTCGAGCAGATCGGTATGAAATGCGGTATTTTGATTGGCTTCCTTTTCTCACTTGCGGCGATCGTGGTCTATACGATCCTTGTAAGGACAAAACGAAACATAAGCAAACAAAAAAACGAAAACGAATAAAAGAAGCGGCAGATGCATCGTGCATCTGCCGCTTCTTTTGTGCCAAACAAACTTTTTAGAAATTTGTCGAAATGTCAAAGCGAAAATTGGAAAATATTGATGAAAATTTGGAATAAACGCGTTATTTTTTTGTTTTGTTGAAAAGTTTGCGGTAAATATCCCGCATTTCGGTTTTGGTGAGGATATACGGACTATTGACGTAATTTCCCGCTTTTTCGATCAGCGACACGCGCTGCTCGATCTCTTCGTCGGTGAAGGAAAGCTCCACGGCGGCAAGCGCGGGGAGATAGGTCTTTATCACCTTTGGCGTTGCGCCGATGGCTGCAGCGAAGCGCGCGATGCGCGCCTTGCCTACCTCGGTCTTTTCGTTGTAGTCAATATATTCGCCCGCAAACGCCGCGCAGGCGCGTCCGTGCGGAACGCCGTCCAGCATTGTCAGGCTATATCCCATCGGGTGGGGAAAGCCCGTGCCCGTCACGCTGATCGCCATTCCCGCCGCCGTCGCGGCAACCGAAAGATCGTCGCGCATCTCGGGGGTGAATTCGTCGGGGTATTGCGAGAGCACATCCCAAAGCTTTTCCGCCGCAAACAGAGCCGCCGCCTCGGAAAACGCGCTGCTCTTCGGGGAAAGATAGGACTCCAGCGCGTGTGCAAAAGCATCCAACGCGGTGCTGATCGTGGTGGCATAGGGCAGAGAATCGGTATATAGGGGGTCCACGAAGGCGGTGCGAGGCCAGGAGTTGGCGCACTTAAAGGTCTTTTTCTTATCGCCCTCAGGCAAGGTCAGCACGCTGTAGGGGTTGACCTCGCTGCCCGTGCCCGCCGTTGTGGGGATGGCGATGATGGGCAGGGAAGGCTTCGTGCGCTTTCCCTCGTTATAAATATCCATCGGTTCGATCCCTTGATTGCTAGCAAAGGCTGCGATCGCCTTTGCGGCATCTAAGGGCGAGCCGCCGCCGATGCCGATCACAAAGTCGGCGTGGCACTCGGCGGCGAGCTTGCCGCCCTGATAGCAGGTCAGCAGCGGGGGATTTTCGGTGATCTGATCGAATACGGTATAAGTGATCCCCGAAGCATTGAGCAGGGCGGTCACGTCGTCAAGCGCGCCGCAAAGCTTTGCGCTTTTCTTGCCCGTGACGATCAGGGCAGAGTGTCCGATCCGCAAAAATTCGGGGTGCTTGACAAGTGCGCCGCGTTCCGCGAAAACGCGGGTGGGTAAATAAAAGGATGCGTTCATATCTGTCTCCGTTTCCTTTGTGCAAAGCACAGCTTTCTTGCTTTTATTATACCTGATCGGGGCGCTGAAAGCAAGAATTTTTTTACAAAGCGGTGCTTTGGGAAAAAATACGGCAAAATCGCAAAAAAATTGAATAAAAATTCGTGAAAAATGCGAAAAAACCTTTGCATTTTATTAAATAATATGATATAATATTAAAAAATGGGGTGTTTGTGCCCCTTCGAGTCGTTATTTTGCAATTTTTTTAGCTTTCAATGCATTTTTGCATGATGAATATAGAGGTACTATGAAAGAATTATTTGACAGGCTGTTTTCGGGCGGCTTTGCATTTACATATTTTACTGACCCCTTCAAGGGGTTCAGTTGGTGGGATGCGCTGGATATTCTGGCGCTTGCGGTGATCTTTTTTGCGCTGTATCTGTTCGTGCGTGACCGCCGCGCGGGCAAGCTGATGGCGGGCATCGTTTTGCTTGTCGGTGTCTATGCTCTCAGCGAGGTGCTGAATATGTACGCCCTGCAATATCTGTTTGGCTCCTTCTTCGGCTACGGCATCATCGCGCTCGCGATCATTTTCCAGCCCGAGATCCGCGCCGCAATGGAGCGCATCGGCTCCGTGCCCTTCCGTGGTCTCAAGACCATCGGTGTCGAGCATCGCTTTATGACTCTGCCCCCTGCAAGCGTGGATGCAGTGGTCGAGGCGGTCAAGGATATGTCCTTTTCCAAGACCGGCGCGCTGATCGTCATCGAGCGCACCACAAGGATCGGCGAGTATATCCGCACGGGCACAACGCTCAATGCCGAGCTCACCCCCGAGCTGCTGCGCGCCGTATTCTTTGACAAGGCACCCTTGCACGACGGTGCCGTGATCGTGCGCGGCGGCAGAATTTATGCCGCGGGCTGCTATCTGCCCCTTTCCGAAAAGTCGGATATCTTCAAGGGGCTTGGCACGCGTCACCGCGCCGCGATCGGCCTTTCGGAGCAAAGCGACTCTGTGATCATCGTGGTCTCGGAGGAAACGGGAACCATCTCTATCGCCTACAAGGGCGAGCTGTTTCGCGAATTTACGTCGGTCTCTCTGCGCCGCAAGCTCTTTGAGCTGCTTGGCAAGCAGGATGACGCGGCAGTCTGATACAAGGAAGTTTGGATATGAATCATAAGCATATGGATACGACGGGCGAATTGGAGCAGCAGGGCAGCGAATACACCGTCAAAAACAGCTATCTTTCCACCGTGATCGCCGCGGTGATATGCCTTTTGCTTGCCCTTTTGGTTTGGATCGTTGTGATGAGCAGACCCGATTCCGACTACTTGTCTGTTTGCGTGGTCGATCAGCAGGCGGGCTATACCTATGAGGTCTCTGCAGATATGATCAAGGTCGAGGGCAAGGTTAGTGACCTGCGCCACGCCGATGCGATCGGCATTCGTTTGCCCGAGAACGCGGGCGAAGGGGAATACAAGCTGTCCGAGGGTCAGCTTGAGCTGGAGCTGCCCGACGGCGTTCAGCTTTCCGTTGACATTGATCTCACGGTTACGGTCAAGGCAAAATGATGCAAATAAAATGCCTTTTGCTTTCCGGGATACGCGCCCCCTTCGACGCGCCCGAGGGCGAGATCATCAAAATAGCAAAAGCGAAAATGAAGCGCGCGTGCCTTTCGGTCACGGGGCTTCATTTTCGCCTTTATAAAAAGTCTTTTGATGCAAGACGTAAAAACGCCATCCTGCAGGTCTGCTCGGTGCTTGCCGAATACGATCAGCCGATCGCGGTAAGTGAGGCGGCATTGCAAAAGGCAGAGGCTCGCCCCTTTGCCGAGGAGCTGCCTGTGGTGACACAGGGCACACAGCCCCTTGTTGCCCGTCCGCTTGTGGTGGGTATGGGCCCTGCGGGACTGTTTGCCGCATTGATGCTTGCCGAGCAGGGCTATCGCCCCATTCTGATCGATCGCGGCGACAGCATTGAAGCACGTGCAGCCGCCACTGAGCGCTTTCGAACCGAGGGCGTGTTGGACACTGAATCGAACATTCAGTTCGGCGCGGGCGGTGCAGGAACTTTTTCGGACGGAAAGCTCGTCACGCGCGTGAACGACCCCCTTTGCAATTACGTGCTGCGCCGCCTTTGCGAGTTTGGCGCGCCCGAGGAGGTGCTGATCAAGGCAAAGCCACACGTCGGCACGGATATTCTGCGACGGGTCGTGGACGGAATGCTGAACCGCATCGCGGAGCTTGGCGGCAGTGTGCAGTATCGCACCTGCCTTTGGATTATGCTCTTGAAAACGGTACTGTACGCGCGCAAACAAACGTGGGCGAGATCGAGGCGGGTGTGCTGGTGCTTGCCATCGGGCATAGCGCAAGGGATACCTTTGAGGTGTTGATGAAGCACCCCTTGTGCCTTGAGCCAAAACCCTTTTCAGTGGGTGTGCGTATCGAGCATCTGCGCGCTGACATCGACCGCGCGCTTTACGGCGACGCGGCAGGGCACCCCGCGCTCGGCCCCGCCGAGTACGCGCTCTCGGATACCACGGGTGAGCGCGGTGTTTATACTTTCTGTATGTGCCCGGGTGGCGAGGTCGTCACCGCCGCCTCCGAGCAGGGGGGCGTTGTGGTCAACGGTATGAGCTACCACGCCCGTGACGGGCGCAACTCCAATGCCGCCGTGGCGGTTTCTGTGAACCCGAGCGACGTTGGCGGCGATATCCGTTCCGCGATCGCTTTTCAGCGAGGGCTGGAGCAAGCCGCATATGCCGCGGGCGGCGGAGATTTTTACGCGCCCGTGCAGACTGTTGGAGATTTTCTTGAAAACAAGCAGGGAACCGAGCCTTCCCGCATTCAGCCCACCTACGGTGGGGGGCACGTGCGCACGGCGGATCTGCACACGGTGCTGCCGCCCTTTGTGACGAACACCTTGGCGGCGGGACTTCGATCCTTTGACCGAAAGCTCGGCGGCTTTGCCGTACCCGATGCGGTCCTGACGGGTGTTGAAACGCGCACCTCTTCGCCCTTACGCATTCTGCGCGGCGAGGCGCGCACCGCCGTTGGCGAGGATCTGATCTATCCCGCAGGCGAGGGCGCGGGATATGCGGGCGGCATCACGAGCGCAGCCATCGACGGACTGCGCACCGCACTTGCCATCATCGCCCGCTTTCACCAATAAGCTACGCCTTGCGGTGCTTTTTTGATCAACAAAAAGGGGACGTACCGCCTTGTAGGGACAGGCGTCCTCGACTGTCCGAGATCCGTGACCAATAAAGAAACGGAGCACCAACCTGTAGGGACAGGCGTCCTCGTAAGGAGCGAAGCGACACAATAGCGAGCCTGCGAGCATCCGGTCCGCCCAAGCTTGGCGGTATTTGCGTAGCAAATTGACGGTGTCGAGCCGTCAAGACAAACTTGAGCAAATTCGCCGGCGGCGAGTTTGTTCCGCGACCAACCAAAGCTGACGTGCAAAAGGAGAACCTATGAAAACCAAAGCAACCGTTGTCGAGATCATTGATCAAAATGTTGCCGTCGTGTCGGTCGAGCGCCGCGCGGCTTGTGACGGCTGTCACAAGGCGGTAGACGGCAAGGGTTGCTCGGTCTGCACGCTTCTTGGCAGTAAGGGCGAAACGCGTGCCCTTGCCAAAAATACCGTGGGTGCCGCGCTTGGAGATACCGTCGAGGTCGAAAGCCGCACACGCCGCATCATCGGCTACGCGGCGCTTGTTTTCTTGCTGCCCGTGGCACTCGCGATCGTTGGATATTTGCTTGGCTCCAAGCTCTCTCTTGGCGAAGGCGTGTCGCTTTTGCTTGCCCTTGGCGGGCTTCTGATCTCGTTTTTGCTGATCTTTTTGTACTCCAAGCTTGTGGTCTCGCGACGGCTTGATATCGAGATCGTCGCGATCGTCAAAGAAGCAGAACAGCAAGAGTGATCGGGCGCGCCCTATGATAGAAAGGAACTCAAATGGAACATAAAAAACACGAAAAAATATGGGCCTTGCGCGAAGGGACATCCGCACCCACCGAGCAGCAGATCGCCTCGCTTGCAAGCGAGGTCGGTGTGTCGCCCCTTTGCGCGCGGCTGCTGTTTTGCCGCGGACATCGCACCAAAGAGGCGGTGGATCGCTTTTTGCGCTGTGAGGATACAATGCTCCACAGTCCCTTTTTGCTGTGCGATATCGAGCCTGCTGTTGCGCGCATCCGCCGCGCGGTGGAATCGCACGAAAAGATCGTTATTTACGGCGATTATGATGTGGACGGCGTGACGGCTGTCAGCTTACTTTACCTTTATTTGTCGGGGCTTGGTGCTGACGTGGATTATTATATCCCCAGCCGCGCACAGGAGGGCTACGGCCTTTCCACCGCCGCCATCGACCGTCTTGCCGCGACGGGGGTTACCTGCATTATCACGGTGGACACGGGTATTACCGCCAACGCCGAGGTCGACTATGCCGCATCTCTTGGGATCGATATGGTCATCACCGACCACCACGAATGCCGCGAGACACTGCCGAATGCTGTGGCGGTGGTCAATCCTCACCGTCCCGATTGCCCCTATCCCTTTAAGGAGCTTGCGGGCGTTGGCGTGATCTTTAAGGTCGTGATGGCTTACGAATGCACGATCGGTAGAGAAAAGGGCGAGAGCGAGATCGATGGCGTGCGCCGCGTGGCGCGCGAATACGCCGATCTTGTGACCATCGGTACGATCGCCGACGTGATGCCCATTACCGATGAAAACCGCCTCATCGTGGCACTTGGCTTGCAGCGCATCGAGCACGATCCGCGCCTTGGGCTGTCGGCGCTTATTGAAGAAGCCTCCGCGGGTAACCGCGCCGCGGGGGATACGCGTCCCGTGAAAAAGAAGAAAATCACATCCACCTTCATCGGCTTTGGGCTTGCGCCCCGCATCAATGCGGCAGGCCGTATGAGCGAAGCATCCCACGCCGTGGAGCTTTTGCTCTCCAAAACGCCCGACGAAGCGCGCGCGCTTGCCGCTGAGCTTTGTGAGATCAACCGTCAGCGCCAAGCGGAGGAGAACAGCATCGCGGAGCAGGTCTATCGCCGCATTGACGAGAATTTTGACCTTGATAACACCCACGTTCTTGTGTTGGAGGACGACGGCTGGCGGCAGGGCATCATCGGGATCGTTTCGTCGCGCGTGACCGAGCGATACGGCCTTCCCTCAATTCTCATTTCCTTTGACGGCAGCACGCAGGGCTTCCACGATCCCGACGATCAGGGCAAGGGCTCGGGTCGCTCGATCAAGGGGATAAATCTCTTTGAGGCGCTGACCGCGTGCGAGGATCTGCTCGTCAAATTCGGCGGCCACGAGCTTGCCGCGGGTCTGACCGTCACGCGCAAAAATTTGGACGCATTCCGCGAGCGCATCAATGCTTATGCCGCAACGCATCTGCCCCCCGAGGGGCTTGCCGCCCATCTGGAGGCAGACCTTGAGCTATCGCTTTCTGATGTAAATCTTCCGTTCGCCGAGGAGCTGAGCAGACTTGAGCCCTTTGGCGTTTCCAACCCCACGCCGCAGTTTATTTTCCGCGATCTTCGCATCGACCGCATCACCGAGCTTGGCGGCGGCAAGCATTTGAAGCTGCTTGTCTCGTCGGGCGATATATCGCTTTATGCGCTGTTGTTCTCAACGCCGCGTTCCCGTTTTGATTTTTACGAAGGGGATCGCATCGACCTGCTTTGCACCGTCGACGTCAACGAGTTCCGCGACGTGAAAAGTGTGCAGCTGATCGTGCAGGACGTCAAGCCCTCGGCTGGGTATGCGATGGAGTACGATCGGCTTGTTGCTCGCTACGGCGAGGTGCGGCAGGGGGCATCCTTCACCGAGGATGAGGAGATCCTGCCCGAGCGTGAGGATTTTGTGCAGGTCTATACCGTGTTGCGCCGTGAGTTCCGTGGCGGCAGGGATGCCTTCTCGATGCGCGATCTGCTTGCACTTGTGAATGCGGGCGCCGCGCACTCGATCAACTATGTGCGCCTGAAATACATTCTGGAGGTCTTCCACGAGCTTCAGATCTGCGGTGTCGAGGAGTACGAAAGCGACCGCTATCGCTTTGATATTTATTTCAACGCCTCGCGTACCAATATTGAAAAATCATCTATTCTGAAAAAGCTGAAAAGTCAATGCCAAAGGGGGTAATACCGTGGCACGAGAGATCCATACAGACATCATCCGATTGCTTGAGATCTTAGACGCATCGGGCAATCACTATAACATAGAAAAGATCAAAATGGCGTATGAATACGCCGCTGAGCTGCACGAAGGTCAGCGCCGCAAAAGCGGTGAGGCGTATATTTCCCACCCCATCGCCGTCGCTGAGATCGTCGCCTCCTTGGGGCTTGATTCCGACTCGATCTGCTCGGCGCTGCTGCACGATACGGTGGAGGACTGCGCCGATAAGACCAACCTGAGGGAGATCGAAAAGCGCTTTGGCGCTGACGTAGCGCTCATTGTGGACGGCCTTACGAAGATCGTCACGCTTCAGGTCGAGGATAAGGAAGAAGCGCACATCGAGACCTTACGCAAGATGCTGCTTGCGATGTCCCGTGACGTGCGCGTCATCTTCATCAAGCTTTGCGACCGCCTGCACAATATGCGCACCTTAGGTGCCAGGTCCGACGAAAAGCAGCGCACCACCGCGCTTGAAACGATGCACGTCTATGCACCCCTTGCGCACCGACTTGGTATGCAGCGCATCAAGCAGGAGCTTGAAAATCTCAGCCTTTTGTATCTTGACCCCTACGGCTACGCCGAGGTCAAGGAGGATATTGAGAAAAAGTACGGACAGCACACCGATTTTGTCGAGCACATCCGCAAGGAGGTCGACGACAAAATGCGGGAAAACAATATCCCCTTCACGCTGGAGGGAAGAATCAAATCGGTATACAGTATCTACAAGAAAATGTATACCCAGAACAAGAGCTTTGACGAGATCTACGACTTTTACGCCCTGCGTATCATCGTGGACACCGAGCTCGAATGCTACACGGCGCTCGGTCTTATCCACGAAATGTATCACTCAATGCCGGGCCGCTTCAAGGACTATATCTCCACCCCCAAGCCCAACCTCTATCGCTCGCTGCACACCACCGTGATCGGTCGCTACGGCATCCCCTTTGAGGTGCAGATCCGTACCAAGGAGATGCACCATATCGCCGAATACGGTATCGCCGCCCACTGGAAATACAAGTCGGGCGCCAGCAGCAAGGAGGAAATGGACAAGCGCCTTGCGTGGGTGTCTCAATTGCTGGAAAACGAGAACGAAACACGCGACCACGACGAGTTTATGAAGGCGTTCAAGACCGATATCTTCCAGGACGAGATCTTTGTCTTCACTCCCAAGGGCGATGTGATCACGCTGCCGCAGGGCGCGACGGTGATCGATTTCGCCTACGCCATTCACTCGGCGGTGGGCAATAAGATGGTGGGAGCCAAGATCAACGGTATGATCGTGCCCATCGACCGCGTGCCGCGCAACGGCGAGATCGTCGAGATCATCACCTCAAATTCGGGCAAGGGCCCGAGCCGCGACTGGTTCAATATTGTCAAAACAGGCGAGGCAAGAGGCAAGATCCGTCAATGGTTCCGCAAGGAAAAGCGCCCCGAAAACATTGCCTTTGGCAAGAACTCGGTGGAGATGGAATTCAAAAAATTCGGCAGACCGACAAACGAAAGTCAGCGCCAGGAGATCGTGGGTGCGCTTGCCGCGCGCATCGGCTATGCTACAGCGGACGATCTGTATAACACCATCGGCTACGGCGGACTTTCGGTTTCCAAGATCGCCGCGAAGCTAAAAGAAGAGTTCGACAAGGTCATCAAGCCCGAGGCAGAGCCCGCCCCTTACGTTCCGCTTGAAGCGGAGCAGATCAAGACCGCCCCCACCCCCCGTCACATTCGCCGCAACAGCGGCATCGTGGTGGACGGTGAAACGGGCTGTCAGGTCAAATTTGCCAAGTGCTGTAACCCTTTGCCGGGTGACAAGGTCATCGGCTTTATCACACGCGGATTTGGCATTTCGATCCACAAGGTCGATTGCCCCAATGTGGAAATGGGTATGAAAAAGGTCGAGGATGCGGACCGTTGGGTCGAGGCGCACTGGGAGCAGAGCAGTAAGGAAAATCTTTCGGTTTATGAAGCGCTCGTGCAGATGCACGTCTACGCGGGGCTGACCATCCTTGCTGATATCACGATGGCGCTTGCGGATATGAAGGTCCTGCTTTTGTCGATCAATACCAGAAAGAAAAACGACGGTCATATGATCATTGACCTGAAGATCAGCTGTAAAAACGTCGAGCACTATCATTCCATCGTCTCGCGCCTCAAGGGGCTGCGTGACGTGATCGACGTGGTAAGAGGTTATTCATGATTGCAGTATTACAGCGCGCCGCCTCAGCCGCGGTGCAAGTAGAAGAAAAGACGGTCGGGGAGATCGGTCAAGGGCTTCTGATCCTTTTGGGCGTAGCACAAGAGGACAGCAAGGAGGATGCCGAGCTGCTTGCCAAAAAGATCCTCGCTTGTCGCATCTTTTCCGATGAGAACGATAAAATGAATCTTTCTGTGCGCGACGTGCAGGGCGGCGTGTTGGTCGTTTCCAATTTCACGCTGCTTGCGAACTACGCGCACGGCAACCGCCCCGATTATATGCGGGCGGCAAAGCCCCAAGAGGCGAATGCATTGTACGAATATTTCGTCGAGCTCATTCGCCGTGACGGCACAGAGGTCGCCACGGGCGAATTTGGCGCGGATATGCGCGTGCATCTTGTGGGCGACGGACCCGTCACGATCGTGATGGACAGTAACGAACTGAAAAAGAAGAAGGAGAATCATGTATGAAGCTGCACATCAACGGAGAGATAAATGAATACTATGTGCAGACGCTTTGCATGATCTTTTTCCCGGGCGAAAAGTTTTCGGGCGAAGCGGAGGAGGGGGAGCCCATCCTCTATCTTGACGTGACCGAAAACGAAGAGGGGATCACGGCGGCGGCACGCCTTTGTTATCAGGGCAAGGAGACCTCTGCCACAAAGCTGCAGCCCCATTCCGATGAGTTTACCAAGGATCGCGCGCGCAAGATCGTGATCGGACGGGCACTGCTTTCGGCGGTGGGCGAAATGCTGCACTACCGTCCCTCTTGGGGAATGCTGACGGGCGTGCGCCCCTCGAAGGTGGCGACCGAACTGCTGCTGAAGGGCTACAGCAAGACCCGCGCAAGAAAGCATCTGAGCACCAACTATATGGTGATCCCCAAAAAAGCGGCGCTTGCCGTGGACGTTGCCCTGCGCGAGCAGCAGATCATCGGCACACCCGACAAACGCGATTGCAGCGTCTATATTTCGATCCCGTTTTGCCCCACAAGGTGCTCGTATTGCTCCTTTGTGTCCTATACCTCAAAGCGCTTGCTCTCGCTGATCCCCGATTATCTTACGCTGCTTTGCGAGGAGATCCGCGCGAAATTCCAAACCATCAAGGAGCTTGGACTGCGCGTGGTGACCGTTTATATCGGCGGCGGCACCCCCACCATTCTGGATGCGATGCAGCTGCGCGCCCTGCTTTCGGTGATAGACGAATGTACCGATGTGTCGGCGTTGCGTGAATTTACGCTCGAATCGGGCCGTCCCGATACCATCGATGCCGAGAAAATGGCGATCGCCAAGGCGTATGGTGTGACGCGCGTTTGCGTGAACCCCCAGACACTTTGCGAGGAGGTGCTGCAGGGCGTTGGACGGTGCCATTCGGTGAAGGATTTTTACAACGCCTATGATATTGCGCGCAAAAGCGGCATAGATTGTATCAACACCGATCTGATCGTCGGCTTGCCGGGCGACACCTTCAACACCTTTGCAAGGACCTATGACGAGATCCTGCAGCTTGCCCCCGAGAACATCACCGTGCACACCTTCTGCGTGAAGAAGGCGGCGGAGATCCTGCGAGAGGGCAGGCGTGTATATAATCTGCGCGGCGGCGATGCGGGCAAATGCGTGGACTACTCTCAGATCCGCGCCGCCGATATGGGTTATCTGCCATACTATATGTACCGTCAGAAGAATATGGTGGGTAATTTTGAAAACGTCGGCTTTGCAAAAGAGGGGACCGAGTGCCTTTACAACATCTATATGATGGAGGAGGTCCATTCGATCTTTGCCGCGGGTGCGGGGGCTGTGACCAAGCTTGTGGAGTATGCACCTGCCGAAAGCGGTAAAAAGTCGGTCATTCGCCGTTTGTTCAACGACAAATATCCGTATGAATATCTGAATTCGGACGGCGGTAAGGCACAGGCAGATCAGATCGTGCAGTTTTACAGGGAACGGGACTTCTGAGGCGCGCTCCCTGAACGGAGGGATCGCTTTGCCAGAGAGCCTTGGCTCATTTGAAAAGAAGAAGCTGTTTGGCGGCGTGGCGGTGCTGATGCCCGCCACGCTTTTCACCAAGATCATCGGGCTTTTTTACAAAATTCCGCTGATCGCCATTGTCGGTGTGTCGGGTATGGCGTATTTTCTTGCCGCCTATCACATCTATTCCTTACTCTTTGTTCTGTCCGCCACGGGGCTGCCGACGGCGCTTTCCTTGCAGGTCGCGAGGGCGGTGGCATCGGGACAGAGCCGCGCCGTGCGCCGCATCTTCACGGTGGCGCTCGCACTGTTTTTGGCGCTTGGAACGGCGGGAACGGCATTGCTTTTACTGTTTGCCCCCGCGCTTGCCGCGCGGCTTGCTATGGCAGATGCCGCGGCATCGATCATCGCCATCGCCCCCGCGCTTTTGCTTTCCGCCTTTATCGGTGCCGCAAAGGGCTATTTTCAAGGGCATCATCGTATGCTCCCGACAGCACTTTCCGAGGTGCTGGAGGCAGCAGGGAAGCTCGGCTTTGGGCTGTTCTTTGCGCTTTTTGCGAAGGGGCAGGGGCTTCCCACACCGATGGTCGCGGCATACGCGATCTTTGGTATCACCGCGGGGCTCTTGCTTGCCGCATTGCTGCTTTGCATTCTTTTGTTACACGATGCGATCAAGCGGCGCGGCGAGGCGAGAGCAGGAGATTTGCCAAAGCGCAGAGCCGTTCTTTCAGAGCTTGTGCGTGTGGCGCTTCCCGTAACGGTCAGCGCCTCGGTGATGAGCCTTGTTTCGCTGATCGACACCGCCCTGATTTCAGGCCGCTTGCAGGCGGCTGGCTTTGCGCCAACGGTCGCAAACGCGATGTACAGCAGCTACGGCAACCTTGCCGTGCCGCTTTATAACCTGGTGCCCTCGCTGCTCTCGCCCATCACGCTTGCGCTCATGCCTCTGCTTGGTGCGGCGCTCTCAAGAGGGGAGAGCGAAGGAGGTAAGGTCGCGCTATCGTCGGCATTGCGCCTATCTGCTCTGGTTTCGATCCCGTCGGCGTTGGGGCTTGGCGTTTTTGCCCGTCCGATCCTGTCGCTCATTTATGCGGGACAACAGGAGGCGGTCGCGCTTGCCGCGCCGCTGCTGTCCTTGCTCGCACTTTCCGTGGTGCCTGCCGCGATGATCACGCTCACGGGCGCCGCACTGCAAGCGACGGGACATACCGTGATCCCTATGCTTGCTATGGGTGCGGGTGCGCTTGTCAAGCTTTTGCTTGAGGTGCTGTTGCTGCCCGTGTCGGGCATCCACATCTACGCGGCACCCCTCAGCACCCTTGGCTGCAATCTGGTCGTTTTGCTGATCGAGGCGATCGCGCTCTCGCGTGCGCTGCCCTTTGGCTTTTTCAAGGGCAAGGATCTGTTCCGTCCCTTATTTGCCGCCCTACTCGGCGTTTTTTCGGGCGGAGCGCTGTATTTTGCCTTGCTTCGCTTCGGTATAGACAGCGCGCTAATGATGTTACCCGTACTACTCTTGACCGTTTTGGTGTTCGCTTTTTGCGCGCTTTGGATGGGCGCGATCGAGCAGGAGGACCTATATGCCCTGCCGGCAGGGGATAAGCTATGCCGAATTCTACAAAAATGTAAATGGAAGTAACTTTATGACAAGAGATGAAAAATTAGAGAAAATTTTGCAAAAACAGGCATACGATGCCCGTGATCTGGTTACCATAGTAGAGCTGCTTCGCTTGCCGGGCGGTTGTCCTTGGGATATGGAGCAAACGCACAAAAGCATCCGCAACGATTTTATCGAGGAGACCTATGAGGTCATCGAGGCGATCGACAACGAAGACCCCGCGCTGCTGCGCGAGGAGCTCGGCGACGTGCTCTTGCAGGTGGCGATGCACGCACGGATGGAGGAGGAAGCAGGGCGCTGTACCTTTGACGACGTGGCAAACGACATTTGCAAGAAAATGATCCATCGCCACCCCCACGTGTTTGGCGAGGTCAAGGCGGAGACCACCGCCCAGGTGCTTTCCAATTGGGAAACCATCAAAAGTGAGGAGAAAAACCGTGAGACCGTCACCGACAAGCTTCGTGCCATTCCGCGTCAGTATCCCGCATTGATGCGCGCCGCCAAGGTCGGCAAAAAGGCGAAGATGATGGACTTTCCCGACGTAGCATCTGTTGCCGATAAGGTGGGCGAGGAGCTTTGCGAGGTCAGGGAAGCGCTTACGGGTGAAAATAAGGATCACCTTGCCGAGGAGATCGGTGATCTATTGCTTTCCGTTGCAAGCCTTGCAAGAAAAGCAGGGGTCGACCCCGAGCTTGCGCTCACGCGCGCGACCGACAAATTTATCGACCGTTTTTCTGCCGTAGAAGCCGCCGCTGCGGAGCTTGGTGTCAATTTAGATCAAATGAGCGACGCAGAAAAAGATGTTTTGTGGGAAAATGCCAAAAAAATTGCCCAAAAAGCGTGATTTTTGCAAATTTTTACCGTTTTCCCCCTTGCAATTTATTTCCATATATGGTAAAATAAAAACAGTGGTGGGTATCAACCCATTGCAAGTCTTTCAAAATTTTCGAAAGGATGTGTAACACACATGAACAAAGCAGAGTTGATCAATGCAATCGTAGCAAAGAGCGAAATGTCCAAGAAGGATGCCGACGTGGCATTAACCGCAGTTATTGACTCCATTAAGGATGCCCTGAAGGCAGGCGAAAAGGTTCAGATCGTTGGCTTCGGCACGTTCTCCGTTAAGGAAAGAGCTGCCCGCACCGGCAAGAACCCCGCAACCGGCGAGACCATTCAGATCGCAGCAAGCAAGGTTCCCGCTTTTGCCGCAGGCAAGGCTCTGAAGGACGAGATCCAATAATAGACCAATCAAAAATGCGGCGAGGGCGAATTGCTTTCGCCGCATGTTTTTTCTGTGAGGAATTATGAGATTAGATAAGTATTTAAAGGTGTCGCGTATCATCAAGCGCCGTACCGTGGCAAACGATGCCTGCGATGCCGCCCACGTGACGGTCAACGGCAGGCCCGCCAAGGCATCGTACGACGTCAAGGAAGGCGATGTGATCGAGGTGGCATTCGGCAACCGCACACTGAGGGTACGGGTGCTTTCCGTGAAGGAGATCGTGGGCAAGGCGGATGCCGCAGGGCTTTACGAAGTCATAGATTAACGCCCCCTGTCATATACTTTACCAAAAACGGTGGAGGTATGATATGACAGAAAAAGGGAACGAACAAGAAAAAAAGCACGCCCTTTCGATGGGCGCGCGGCGGCATATTTCGATCTCGGGCGTGACCGAGGTCGAAAGCTTTGACGAGCAAACGGTGATCCTGTCTACGGACTGCGGCGAAATGACACTGGAGGGCGAGGGCTTGCACATCGGTACGTTGGATATCGCCCGCGGCGTGGTAGAGGTCGACGGCAAGGTGAATGGCTTGTATTACAGCGACAGCGCACCCGCAAGACGGGGGCTTCGCGCGAAGCTCTTTGGCTGATGGAGATCTACCCCGAGCTTCAATTTGCGATGCTGCTTGGCGCCTTTCTTGGTGGGGTCTGCCTTGGGGGCGTGTGGGAGCTGTTTTGTGCATCTCGCATTCTTTTTGGGGCTTACGAGCCGCCTCCCTTTATGCGAGCGCGCTATGCTTGCTTGCTGCCACTCTTGCGCCGTCCCGTGCCATTTGAGCGAAAAGGGGTCAGTCGGCGGCTGTGGCGCTCGATCGTGATCGGGCTTTGCGACGTTTTGTTTTGCCTGCTGTTTGCGGTATTTATCATTTTGCTTTTGTATCGCTATAACGACGGGGCATTCCGCTTTTCGGTCCCTATGCTATCGCTGGTTGGCTTTGCGCTTTTTCGCACGGTCTCGTCGCGCTGGCTATCGCTTGCCGAGGCGTATCTCGCGTACGGCATTGCCGCGGCATCGCTCTATCTTGCGGCATTGCTCGCACTCCCACCCAAGGGGATGAAATATTTGTTTGGGCGCTTCGTGCTTCGCCCGGCACGAGAGGCTTATCGGCGTTTGGCGCTTCGCTGTATGCGACGGCGCTCGGCAGAGCTTTGCGCGATGCAGTTGAAATGGGCGGAATGTGGCTTTGAGGGCGAATGCCCCAAAGCTCCCAAAAAGAAAGGAAGGATGCGTTATGAAAAGAAAGACCGAGGGCAGGACAACACCCATGCAATGGGCGATCCGCATCCTCATTCTGGTCATATTCGTGGCGGCTCTCGCCATCGGCGCAAATCGCTTGATGGAATGGAATCGGCTTCGCCAGCAGGCAGAAGAGCTTCAGCAGGAAAAAGAGTCGTATCAAAATAGCGAAGGGAAATAACGTGCACCGTGTATAAATTCCCCCCAAAACGCAAAAAATGGAAAAGGGCGGATAGAGCTTTTGTCTATCGCACTTAAAAAAAGGGGGAAGAAGATATGTCACGTATGCTTACCGATCTTGTGGGACAGCGCTGCATCATCAAAAACGACATGGAGGAATACCTCACGGGGAACGCGGATATTACCTGCCACGTGCTGGCAACCGATGATGAATGGATCAAGGTCGCTTATGTGGACGAGGATGGCAACCGTGTTGCCCGTCTGGAGCGAATTGATACCCTTAGCAGTGTGATCATTTATGACTAAAAAAGGAGCCGTTTTGCAACGCAAAACGGCTCCTTTTTTTATGCCAATATTCCGTCCAGAAAGATCTTGATGCCAATGGCGATCAGGATCACACCGCCAAGGATGGTGGCTTTTTCGGCGAGCTTTGTGCCGAATTTACGCCCGATCAGCACGCCCGCAAAGCAAAGCACAAGCGTGACAAGCGCGATGATCGCAGCGGAAAGCAGCGCTTCCCACCACAAATACCCCGCAATCTGCAGCCCGACCGAGAGCGCATCGATCGAGGTGGCGACACCCTGCACCAACAGCCCCGCAAGGCTCGTGCGGACCATCGCGCAAGCGGGAGCCGCGGCGACACCGCTTTCCTTTTCCAATCTCTTCTTTTCGCGCATTTCCTGGATCCCCTCGATCAGCATTTTACCGCCGATGAAAAGCAAAAGTCCAAGGGCAACGTAGGGGATAAATCGGTTCAAGGTTTTAAATTGCTGTGCCATCAGGGTGACCAGAAGCCAGCCAAAGAGGGGCATTGCCGCCTGAAACAGGGCAAAGATGCCCGCGATCGAAAAGGCGCGCCGCTTCGTGCCGCACGGCTCGGCAAGGCCGTTGGTCAGCGACACCGAAAAGGCATCCATTGCAAGACCGACACCAAGCCCCGCCGCGTTGAGGATCAGATCAAACATAATGTCTCCTTTAAGCAAACAAAAAAACCCACGTATGGCGTACTGCCACACATGAGTCTCGTAATTTAATGCAAGCCAGAGCGAATGCCCAGTATGTTGACTTGCCACGCGGGGAACCGCGCTTACTACTCCCTCAAAAGGAACGCACCTATTGTAGCACAGGGAGCGCTATTTGTCAATGCTATTTGGAAAAATTAGGAAATGCTAACTTTTTTGTAGAGTTCTTTCCGCCATTTTTGTATAGCAATCCGTCAAATTGTGCATACATTTTTATAGAAAGGGCGGGGGAGTATGATGAGGAAGCACGAGCATTTTTTCAGTGTAGCGGTAACGTTGTGTACCGCCTTTTTGGTGGGGCTTGGGATGCATATTTTTATTTATCCCAACGATTTTGCCCCAAGCGGCGTGGATGGACTTGCCGCGATGCTGCAAAAGCTCACAGGAGTGAACGCAGGGCTTTTTACGCTTGCCATCAATTTGCCGCTGCTTGTCGCGGCGTGGTTTGTTTTAAAAAAGCGATACGTGCTGCTCACGGTGCTTTATACCGTGTCGCTGTCGCTTTGCTTGCTGCTTTTTGAGTGGGTGGGGATGTATCAGTATATCGCCACGACCGATCGCATCCTTCCCGCGCTTTTCGGGGGCGTTGCGCAAGGACTCACGGGCATTATGCTGCGCATCGGCGCCTCGTCGGGGGGCGTGGACGTGATGGGGAGTATGATCCAGAAAAGGATCCCTCACAAGGACGTCGAAAGGATCATTTCGCTGATCAGCGTGGTGATCATTGCAATATCTTTTCTTGTGTACGGCAATCTGCAAAGTGTGCTGCTGTCCGTGATCGAAATTTTTGTGTGCGAGCGCGTGACGGCAAAGATATTACGCAGCAGCCGTAACGCGGTCAAATTTGAGATCGTGACCGAGCACTCGGATGCGATCAAGGAGGATATTTTGCACCGTGTCGGGCACGGCGCGACCGTTCTGGAGGGGCACGGGCTGTATACCGAAAAGCACAAGCAATTGATCCTTTGTGTCGTCAATTATAGGCAAATTCCCGCCTTTTTAAAGGTGATCTCCAAGTATCCCGACACCTTTGTATACTATTCGGACGTCATGGGCGTACGGGGCGCGTTTGACCGATGATAAAAATTCATTTGATATATCTAAACTTCATTTATTGCTTCTTTGCGCTACAGGGGGGTAAATTTTTAAGGCTTTAGGATTCAGAATCTTCTAATTTCGCCAATTCCGCCTTCAGTTCAGCTATTTTAGCCAATAATTCTTCGCGGTCTATTTGGGTATGATGACCAGCGATTGTGGCAATAGCATTTTTTGCATCCGATTCAGGAATACCGCCGAAAGGTAATCCTTTGCAATTTGTTCCAAAGATCAATTTGTTGTTTTGTTTGGTGTATCCTTTAATTTTGCCTCCCGGGAACGGAAAAGTATGTGTTAAATCCCAATCCCCAAAGTTCTGCCCGAATACGACTTGGTTAACCGAAATCAATGTAACATCGGGATTAAGCAAGTCAAAAAGTTCATTAAACAAAGACGTGTTTTGGATAAGTGCTTTTTGGCTAGTGGTTAAGGGTCCAAAGGTCGGATCTGTTGCAATAGCGGTGTATATGTCGATATGAATGGCTGTGTTGGATTTATCACCGTATTTACCGCCATAAGAACAATTTAAAACACTCATTAACCTGTTGTATTTATCAAACCAATTATATGGATTATCGTAAAAATAACGATTGAGAGTAGTGTAAAGCGCATCAATGGCGTCGGAACCTGAAAAATCAACAATCTTAAAACGAGGTAGGGCGGGCAGCTGCGGAAACTCCTTCAACGATGGATTAAGAGCAATAGTTAAAATCCGTTTGGGAGATCGTTGGTATTTTTCAATGTCACCAAACCATACAACGGGAATGGAAGGAGAAACAACAAAAGGAAGATCTTTTTTGCTTATAAAATCATCCACGTATTTTTGAAGCAAGTTTTTTAAAGCGTCGGTATAAATGGGAGGGGTGGCGGTTGCACACGAGATCGTTGCAGGTGCATTAATTTCTTGTAAAATCCCTTTTTCGATTGCCCAAGGATAGAGAAAGATTTTTTCCAAGCCTTGGAATTTGACCTTAATTTGCATTTGACCGTAGTCCTCAAAAGGGCCTACCGAAGTGCCTACACCAAAACTATTATGCTGAAAATATCTCATAACTTCTCCTAAAATTCAAATTATAGCAAAATCAACGAAAAGGGCCATCGCGTGCGATAGCCCTTTTTCAATTAAAGCAGATAATAGGGAAGCTCGCTGCCAAGCCCGATCTTCTCCACGGCAGCCTTTTCGCTGTGTCCTGTGACCTTTTCGACCACCTCGGGCGCGATCTTGCTGACAACTGCTGCCTTAACGGGTGCAGCTTTTGCGGCAGATTGCTTGGGGGCGGACTTTGTGCTAGCGGCTTTCTTTGCTACCGCGGCGGTAGCTGTCTTTGCGGGAGTTTGTGTGGGCTTTGCCACACGCTTTTGGATGCTGTCTTTACCGAGTGACATATTTCTTGATCTCCTTTGCAAGTTCCATATATTCTTTTGCCGCACGGCTGTTTTTCTTGTAAGCCATAACGGGCTTGCTCACGTCCTGCGACCATTCCACGGTGCTGTCGATGCGAATGATGGTCTCAAAGAGCCGCACGTTTTCAAGCGAGGAAAGGGTATCAACCGTCTGCTTGAAGTAGTTCTTGCGCTCGTTTGCCTTGGTGATGGCAATGCCAAGGAGGTTAAGGTTGGGCGCGACCTGCTTGATCTGTTCGTAAAACTCAAACATATTGGCAATGCCAAAGAGCCCCCAGGGCGAGGATTCCACGGGAATGACAAGGTGATCGCTGGCACACATAATGTTCATCACCCAACAGCCAAGTGTGGGGGGCGCATCGATCAGTATGTAGTCATATTTACCGCTTGCCTTGATGCGGTCAAGACCTTTTTTCAGAATGAACTCGCGCTGCCACTTGGTGAACAGATCGAACTCAATGCTACTCATCAGAGTGGAGGAGGGGATCACATCCAGCCCCTTGTACTCGGTGTTTACAATAAAATCAGTCAGATCCTTTTGATCCACAACGCCGCGATAGAGGTTGCGATCGCTTTTTGCGAACGCGAGAGAGGTCTCGTCGTCAAAAAAGGAAAGCGTGAGGTTCATTTGCATATCGCCGTCGATCAGCAGAACCTTTTTTCCGAGCGTGGAAAGCGCGTAGCCGACGTTGGCGCAGGTGGTAGACTTACCGCTGCCGCCCTTGTTGTTTGCAAAACAGATGGTTTTTGTGATTGCCATAGCTTAACATCCTTTTCATTGATTTAAATAATCGATGATATCATTCAGGCCCTCGCCTGTATAAGAGGAAACGTAAAACAGCTTTTTACACCCGCAATTTCGCAGCCAAAGCTCGGCAAGCGGCACGTTGGCATCGGGCTTGTCGATCCCCGTAATGATGCCCACCACCTCGCGGTTGACGTGGTGAGTGCAATTGGGGGGGAAGACGCAGAACGGCTCGTTTGCGCTGATGACAAGTCCGATCACGTCCGCCTCATAGGAATAGACCGCAAGCGCCGCGCTGAGCGTATGCACCTCGGTATATTCGCCGGGCGTGTCGATGATGGTGTCGGTATAGTTGATGTATTGGGTTTTGCAGTAATGCAGTTGCTCGCCCTTGAGAGCTTGTGTCAGCGTGGTCTTTCCCGCCGCGACACGCCCCATCAGGATCATTTTTTTCATCATTTTACGTGCGCGTCACGTCACATACCGAAAACTTCAAGGTGTTTTTGAAGTAGGTCGTGATCGCTTCAAAGGAAGCCTCGACCTCATCCACCGTTCCCGTGATGATCAGCGTGCCCGAAAAACGGTCCACAAAGCCAAGCTCCGCGCCCGATGCCTTCAGGGCAATGTCGGCGGTGATGACCGCAGTCTCGGCGGGCGAGATGGTCAAAACACCGATGGCGGCGCGTTGATAATCGAGCTTTGGATCAAGTCCCATCTTCTGATAAAGGATGGGGTCGGGATTTGCAATAACGTGCGCAAGTGTGATCTGCCGTCCGGGGACAAGCTCCTGCACGATGCGCATTTTATCTCTCATTTCCATAGATTCCATAATGATCTCCTTGTTTTGTGCGGTCAACCGCCGATCTGCACGTGCAGTCGGGGAGCCGCAAGGCGCGCCGCTGCCGCAAGGCGCTCCATATCCTCATTTGTGGGCGGTGTGATGTGTAAGAGCGAGTATTCACGTCCAAGTCCTGCGTATTTATCCTGCCCCAAGCGATGATAGGGAAGCAGATGCAGCTCGTTTACACGGGGGAGTGAGCTTGCAAAGGCGGCGATCGCCGCGATCTCCTCGCTCGTCGCGTTAAAGGTCGGTACAACGGGCACGCGGATGATCAGCTCCTTCGCGTTTTCCGCAATGTATCGCGCGTTTTCCAGTATCGCGTCATTGGGCTTTCCGCAAAAGGCGCGGTGCTTTTCGCTGTCCACGTGCTTGATGTCCATCAGGAAGTGATCCACGTGGGGGAGGAGTCTGTCCACCACCTCGCGCGAGGCAAATGCCGTTGTTTCGATCGCGGTGTCGTAGCCGTATTCGTGCACGGCACGGAGCAGCGCTTCGGAAAACTCGGGTTGCGCCATACACTCGCCACCCGAAAGGGTGACACCACCGCCGCTGCGCTGGTAGTAAACAGCATCCTTGATGATCTCATCCATCACCTCGGCAACCGTCACGTCCTTGCCGACAATGCGCGTTTTACCGCCCTGTGTCAGCTCTTGCTGCTTGTATTCCTGCGATTCGGGGTTGCAGCACCAACGGCAACGCAGATAGCAGCCCTTCAAAAAGACGATGGTGCGAATGCCGGGGCCGTCGTGAATGGAGTAACGCTGTATGTCAAAAATGCGGCCCGTTTGCTCGTAAATATTCATAAAAGCATTACTCCTTTCATCATTTTTCGTAGGGGGCGACGTCCTCGACGCCCCGATTATTGCCACCCTTGCTCGGTACGGGCAATGATATCGTCCTGCAGCGAGCGCAACAGGGTGGTGAACAGAGCACTGTAGCCTGCCACACGAACCACAAGGTTCTTATATTTTTCGGGGTTCTTTTGCGCATCGATCAAGGTCTCGCGGGAAACCACGTTGTACTGTACGTGCATACCCTTCTGATCGAAATAGCCGCGCAGATATGCCACAAATTTTTCAAGGCTTGCCATCGAGGAAAGCGCCGAGGGGTGGAACTTTTGGTTGAACAGTGTGCCGTTGGAGGCAATGCCGTGATCCAGTCGCGCCACCGAGTTCGCAGTTGCCGTCGGACCCTTCGTGTCGCGTCCCGAAGCGGGACCGACGCCGTCGGCAATAGGGGTAAAGGCAAGACGACCGTCGGGGGTAGCACCCGTCTGGTAACCGAGCGGCACGTTTGCCGAAACGGGATAGAGTCCCGCCTGGAAGCTGCCGCCGCGGGGGTTGGTGTACTTTTCAAGCACCTTGGTGTAGGTGTTGCCCACCTCACGGGCAAAGGCGTCAACTTCGGGGATATCGTTACCGTATTTGGGCAACGCCTCGATCATCTTGAGGATCTCGGCATAGCGCGCTTTCTTTTTCTCGTCGACCGTTTCGGCGTTGGTGAGGTTGCGGTAGACCGCGCGGATGACGTCATCACTGACGTTCGCACCGCCGAGCATCAGCTCTTGCGTGATCTGTGTGGTCAGCTCCAAAGCCTTTTTGGGAAGAATACCCTTGCCGAAGTTGTCGGCAAGCGCTTGCTTCAGTTCTGCCATCGTGACCTTCTTTTCATCGAAAACAAGGGTCTTGACGGCAAGCAGCGCGTCGGTCATGTTCGCAATGCCAAAGCCCTGCGGACCTGTGAAGTTGTAATGCGCGCCACCTTCCTGAATACTCATACCGCGCTCGATGCAATCGTCGCAAAGGCAGGATTCAAAGGGCAGGGGACAGCGCACGCTGTGGGCATAGTCCACGGCGTTGTCGGCATGCACCATCATTTCGATCATATGGGTCTGCTGCTTCTTGTAAGCGTCAAAGAACTCCTCAAACGAGGACATCTGCTCGACCTCGCCCGTACGCAGGCCGATCTGCTTGCCCTTGTCCATACCGTTGGAAAAGACCAGCTCAAGCGGACGGCACATATTGAAGAATGCCGCGTCGTGCCAGCCGTCGGTCTTTGCGCCCTTCTGGGGCTCGACACAGCCGATGATGCAGTAATCACGGGCATCCTCAAGGGTCAGACCTCTTGCCATGATCGAGGGGATGATGACCTCGTCGTTGTAGAATGCGGGCACGCCAAGTCCCTCGCGCGTGACCGATGCCGCCTTGATCAGGAGATCGTGGGGCGAGCAGTTCCATACGCGGATCGAAAGAGAGGGCTGGGGAAGGCGCACGTGCATCGTCGCTTCCATACACATATAGGAAAGATCGTTGGTGACGTCCACGCCCTGCTCGTTCTGACCGCCGACGATCAGGTTTTGGAACAGACCATAGCCCGCAAAGCCTTCAGCAGAGGCGGCGTCGCGGACCTTGTTGAGGTCGTTGAGCTTGACCCAGATGCAGTCCAGATATTCCTGCGCCTGCTCGTGGGTGAGCTTGCCCTCGTCAATGTCCTTTTTGAACAGAGGATACATATATTGGTCAAATCGACCGGGAGAGATCGAGTGACCGCTGGATTCACATTGCAACAGCTGCTGTATAAACCAGAACGCCTGGCACGCCTCATAGAAATTACGCGCGGGCTTTGCGGGCACACGTGTACAGTTTTCGGCGATAGTCAGCAGCTCCGCACGGCGTGCGGGATCTGCACAATACGATGCCTCACGGCGCGCAAGATCGGCATAACGGGCGGCGTAAGCGATCACCGCCTCGCAGCTTTCGATCACCGCTTCCTGGAATTGCTTGCGGCGCTGATAATCGCCGTTGCCGATGTGCAGCTTTGCCATCGCGGCCTTTGCCTCGGCGATGATAGCCTCAAGACCCTCGTTGATCACTTTCGCGTAGTTGACGTTGATGTGACCGACGCCGTTGTAAAAATAGTTACCGACGGTGAAGACACCGTGGTTGAGGAACACGTCAAGCACGTCGGGGTCCATACCGGAGGCTGCAAGATCGCAAACCGTCTTACCTTTCCAGTAAGGATGGACCTTTTTCAGGCGTTCCACGGTTTCATTGGAAATGTAAAAGGGGTCTGCTTCGCGCGTGGCGAGTGTGCCGAATTCGGGTTCCAGCCACTCAAAGGAATACTCGGGGAAGGTCTGGCAGCCTCTGGGCGCGATCGAGTTACTGCCCACGATCAGCTCGTCGGGGCGGATCACGATCGGAATATTTTCAAGAATATGACGGAAAGCAGCGCTACGGCGCTTGATAATGGGCAAAGACTCGGTCTGCTTGTAGCTTTCGGTCACAAGCTCGGCGCGATCTGCCTCGATCTCGGGCATCTTGGCAAAGAGATGCTCGATCAATCGGTCGATACGCGGGCTCTTTTTAATGACAAATTTCAATTCTCCCATAATATCGCGTCCTTCTTATCAGATCTGTTTCCAAAGCAGCTCGTGGGGGGCTGCGATCACGGAATTGCCCGTGAACATGCCCTGTGCCTTGGCGTAATCGGAGCCTGCCTCAACGGCGGCGTTGACGTCACCGATCTCACCGGTGAGCAACACCATCCCCTTGCCGCCCATGCCGCGCGAAACGCGCAGCTCGAAGATCTCGACCCTTGCGGTCTTGACGGCAACGTCTGCCGCCTTGATGGCACTCGCGGCGGAGTAGGTCTCGATCACACCGAGCGAGCCTTTTTTCTCCGCAGTCTGCGTGCCGAAAAGTGCCGTGATGACCTGCTCGTCGATGCGACCCATGATCGAAGCATCGACAAGGCGCTCCTCAAAGCGCTCCTTGATGTGCTCGACGGCGGCGGTCACGTTGGAGATCGTGCCCGTCAGGATCATTTCATATTTACCGGGGCAGGCGGGATGCGCCGAGATCAGCGTGATATCCGCGCTTTTCAGCGCGGCATCGGTCGCCTCAATGCCCTTTGCTATGCTTTTTAATTCAACAACGCCAATCGTTTGATACATGTCTTATACCTGCTTTTATAAAATATGGTAGAAATCTTTATTTGGCTTCAATGATGATCTTTTTATCGTCCACAAGGGTAACCGTGCCGCAAATGCTCGCGTGCTGGGGCAGGGAAAGCCCCGCGGCGCACTCGGCAATGGCGGTGTTTCGCGTGACCGTATCGCCTTTTTTTACAACTGCCACCGAAGGGGCGCCGATGTGTCCCGATAACGGAATTTCCACGCGCTTTGGCGCGATCAGATCGGGCTCGTAGGCGGGGATCACGTCAAAGCGGCGCACACCAAGCATGGTTTCCCATCGACCGGAGGGGATCAGGCGGTATTTGCGGTTTTCGGACGGAGTATATACTTCATTTCCCGCAGTAAAGCGCAGCTTTTCCTTGGCAAGCAGCCCTTTGAGGGAAAGAATGACGTCTTTGGGTGAAATATCCTGACAGCAGACCTCAGCGCAAACGCCACAGGAGCAGCAAAGCGTCGCGTTGATCGCCATCACGGGATTGTCCTTGATCGCCGCGTTATTGGCAGCGCGGATCATTTTATGGGGCTCGATCGGGTAGCCGAGCAGATGACGGGGGCACATGTCGGTGCAAAGCGAGCATCCGCAGCAGCAGGACGACGCACGTCGTAGCATATCCTCGACCGAGGTGATCTTGTGTGCCGCCGCAGGGATCTCTTTGGGCAGGATCAACAGCGCCTTCGTCGTTTTGGTGACAACGGCGGTTGCGATATTGATGACACGTCCCATCGAAGGGCCGCCATCCAGCACGAGCTGGTTTTTCGAAACGGTGACACCGAGCTTTTCAAAAAGCTCACGCACGCGCATACCGACAGGCACACGCACCACACGCGGATTCTCAATCTCTCCGCCTACCGTGACCCATTTGTCGGTCACGGGCTTCGAGCGCTCCACTGCCTTGTTGATGTTATAAATCGTTTCGGCATTCAGCACGATCACGCCCTTTGTGATGGGCAGCGCCGCAGGCGCGATCAAGCGCCCCGTCGCCTCGTAAACGAGGTTGACCTCATCACCCATCGGGTACGCGTCGGTGAGGAGCTTTACAAAAATGCCGTCGGCAAGGCACTCGCCATCGGCAAGCCCAAGCAGCTCCGCGCGGTGCTTTTTGACCGCTATGATCGTTCTGGAAATGCCCGATGCCGCCATCACGTGTGCAGCACCCGACAAAATAGCGGGGAGCGACTCGCGCAGCAGCATGTAGTCGGTATAGATCAGCGGCTCACATTCAGCGGCGTTGATCACCAAAGTGTCAGCACCCTCGGCGAGCTTTGCGTAGGAAGGGAATCCTGCGCCGCCCGCACCCACGATGCCGCAGGATTGCAATATGGATTTCAGTTCATTTAGCGACATCGCACGTGTCCTTTCTGTGTTTTATGGAGAAACTCTGCTATGATAAGCGATCGAACAGTTCTTGCCTCGCCCTTTGGGAGAGGTGGCTCGCCTGATGGCGAGACGGAGAGGGCTCCCTCTCACCCGCTACAGCGGGAGTTCTCCTCAAGGGAGAGCCTTTTGGCACAACGTCAATTGTATTTAGATCATAATCAGTTCTGATGCTTATCCACAACGCCGACGATCATCGCGTCAACAGGGGAGGAAAGATCACCCGTGGCAACTCTTGCGCTGCTGCCCGTGGTGACAAGCACCTCTTCGCCAAGACCTGCGCTGACGGTGCGGTCAACGGCAACGATATATTTATCGGTCAGCGCACCGTTTTCGATGATGCGGACCTCAAGAAATTTGTAGCCGACCAGCGACTCCAGCTTGTTTGTAGAAACGATGGTTCCTACCACTTTTCCCTTTAACATAACATTTGCTCCTTATGATACAATATTTTATTTCACAACGGTCACGATACTGCCGTTTTTCAGTCCGGCGGAGTTCGCATCATCGGTATCCACGTGCATTTCAAGGCGGAAATCCTTGTGAACGCGGATCTGCACGTCAAACCAACGGGATTTGCGCGTGCCCGAAAGCACGTCAACGTCGATATAATCGCCGTCCTGTACGCCAAAGGCAACAGCATCATCGGGGCTCATATGCACGTGGCGGTTGGCAATGATGCAGCCTTCCTTCAGCGAAACGGTGCCCTTGGGACCGACGATCGTGACGGGTGCCGAGCCCTCGATCTTACCGGACTCGCGCACGGGGGGCTTGACCTTCAGCTGGAAGGAGTCGGTTGCCGAGATCTCCACCTGGCTATTCTTACGCAGGGGACCAAGCACACGCACACCTTCGATGGCGCGCATAGAGGGGCCGATCAGTGTCAGCGTTTCCTTGCAGGCATACTGACCGGGCTGTGAAAGATCCTTCAAGGGGGTCAGCTCATAGCCCTTGCCAAACAAGGTCTCAAGATCCTCTCTGGACAGGTGAATGTGACGGTTTGAAATGCCCACAGGGATCTCATTTGCGTTTTTTGCGGGAGCATCCTGCATTTCGGCAACGATTTTTTTAACAAGTTCGGCAACAGCCGCAGTCGTGATTTCCATACAACGGTTCCTTTCGTTTTTCGTACGGTTTTTGGCAAAGAGAAGCACATTTTAGCGCGAAAATTTGCTTTTCTTCATCAAAAACCTTCTTTTGTTGTCTCGCCCGCCTTGGCAGGCGAGACAACAAAGAGCGCTGAAATCAGTTCAGCTTGGGAAGAAGCTTATCCACGTCGCTGTGGGGTCTGGGGATGACGTGCGTTGCAATGACCTCGCCAAGACGGGCAGCAGCGGCACCGCCTGCCTCAACGGCAGCCTTTACGGCACCAACGTCGCCGCGAACCATCACGCTGACAAGGCCGGAGCCGATCTTCTCAGAGCCGATGAGCACAACGTTTGCAGCCTTGACCATAGCGTCGGCAGCCTCGATAGCGGCAACAAGACCGCGGGTCTCGATCATACCAAGTGCTTCCATTTTGTTATCTCCTTTCATAAATTCAGATAAGGTCAAGCCTTATCGGTTTTTACAAATTTCATGATGTCGGGGTGGGGACGTGCGATCACCTCGGCACATTTGACGTTGCCGACGGCGGCAGCGGCGGCTTTGCCGGCATCAAGTGCTGCGGTCACAGCCGAAACCGACCCCTCGACTACAACGGTCACAAGCCGTCCGCCAAGGCGCTTTTCCACGTGGATCAGCTTGACGTTTGCGGCCTTGACCATCGCGTCAAGTCCCACGATCGCCGTCACCATTGCCTGAACCTCAAGCAATGCGATTGCATTTTCCATTTTGATCAGTCCTTTTTGGTTGGATTATTTCAGGGTGGGGAGGAGCTTGTTCACGTCGTTGTGGGGTCTGGGGATGACGTGCGTAGCGATCACTTCGCCAAGATGAGCAGCAGCAGCGCCGCCTGCCTCAACGGCAGCCTTCACGGCACCGACGTCGCCGCGAACCATCACGCTGACAAGACCGGAGCCGATCTTTTCAGAGCCGATGAGCACAACGTTTGCAGCCTTGACCATAGCATCGGCTGCCTCAATAGCGGCAACAAGGCCGCGGGTTTCGATCATACCAAGAGCTTCCATTTTCAAATCTCCTTATGTAATTTTAAATTATTTCAGAGTGGGCAGCAGCTTATCCACGTCGCTGTGGGGTCTGGGGATGACGTGCGTTGCAATGACCTCACCAAGGTGAGCAGCAGCGGCACCGCCTGCCTCAACGGCAGCCTTCACGGCACCGACGTCGCCGCGGACCATCACGCTGACAAGACCGGAGCCGATCTTCTCAGAGCCGATGAGCACAACGTTTGCAGCCTTGACCATAGCGTCAGCTGCTTCGATAGCGGCAACAAGGCCGCGGGTCTCGATCATACCAAGAGCTTCCATTTTCAAATCTCCTTTAAAAGTTGAATTATTTCAGGGTGGGGAGCAGCTTATCCACGTCGCTGTGGGGTCTGGGGATGACGTGAGTTGCAATGATCTCGCCAAGGCGAGCAGCAGCAGCGCCGCCTGCCTCAACGGCAGCCTTCACGGCACCGACGTCACCGCGGACCATGACGCTGACAAGGCCGGAGCCGATCTTCTCAGAGCCGATGAGCACAACGTTTGCAGCCTTGACCATAGCGTCAGCTGCCTCAATAGCGGCAACAAGGCCGCGAGTTTCGATCATACCAAGAGCTTCCATTTTTAAATCTCCTTTAAATTTTAATTTTTAGCCGCGCAGCTTATCCTTGCCCGTTGCGGTGAGGTTTGCAAACCAGTCGACCTGGTCGTCAAGCCCCGCGATCACCTTGGAGGTGATATAAAGGCCTCTGCGCTTTGCTTCTGCAACACCGACCTGTAATGCCGATTCCACGGCGCCGGCGTTGCCCATGAACTTGACCACCATCACCAGAGGTACCTCGACCTGGTCGGCGTTGGCGGGCTTGTTTTTGTCAATGGCTACAACCTTTACGTCAGCGGCCTTTGCAACCGCATCCGCGATCACTATTGAGGTCGTGTAGCCGTAGACCTCGATCATACCAAGCGCTGCCATCGTGTCCGCTCCTATCACTTATCGTTGATGTAGCAGATCTTGATGCCCTTTTGCGCTACGTTGGTCTCCATCGCCTCGTTCATTTTGTCAAGCGGGAAGGTGTGGGTGATCAGATCCTCGATCGGGATGCCCATTTCAGCGGTCTGCTTGAGGAATGCCACGGTCTTCGGGTAATCCTCAGCGCTGTAATCCCAAGAGCCGACGATGTCGATCTCCTTGTTACACATTGCAAAGTGGGGATTGACCTGATATTCGCCGTTGTTGACGAAGAAGCCCATCTCACACATACCGCCGCCGCGGCGGATGTAGCTGTAAATGTCGGCAGCCGCAACGGGTGCGCCCGTGCACTGGAAGGCGAAATCAACGCCTACGTTGTTGGCAACGGCCTTGACCTTTGCCACACGCTTGTCGAGGGTGTCCTCGTCGGGACGCTTGAAGCAGACCGTAGTCTTGGCGCCCATCTTCTGCGCGACCTTCAAGCGGTCCTCGTTGCCGTCAACGGCAATGATGTGGTTGACGCCTGCGGCGCGAAGCACCGTGATCATCACAAGACCGACGGGGCCGCAGCCCTGCACCAGGACCTTGGAGCCGAAATTGATCAGCCCCGTTTTTTGTCCGCGCTCCAGCGCGTGGACACAAACGCAGGCAAGCTCCAGGATCATACGCTGCTTGAGGTTCAAGTCGTTCACCTGGAAGTAGGTCACGCCGTGACCGCCCTTGATCACCATATAGTCGGCAAACCAGCCGTTGGGGCGGTTGCCCTCTTCGGTGCCGCGCTTGTCACCGATCAGACCGAAAACGCCTTGCTTATCGCAAAGGTTGGTGCGGCCGGGAACCATACGGCAAGCGTAGCAGTCGCCGCAGCTGATGACCGAGGTCACGATCTTATCACCGACCTTGAGGGGCTTGCCCGCCGTGTCGGTCTTAACGTTCTTACCGGTGTAAACGACCTCGCCCGTGCCCTCGTGACCGAGGATAACGGGGATCAGTCCAAAGGGGTCGCTTTTCCATTCGTGCACGTCGGTGCCGCAGATGCCTGCGCCCTCGACCTTCACGAGAATATCATCGTCGCCAAGCGCGGGGATCGGGATCTCCTGCACCTCAATGGTCTTGGCGCCGGTCAGCATCGCGACGTGTGCCGTTTTGGGCAGAGGTCCTGCCGCTGCGGGAGCGGAGCAGCCACCCATCTGGCCCAGCACCGAGCGCACGATGCTTTCAATTTGAGAAGCACTGATATCCATTGTGTTTCTCCTTTCAAATTATTCTAAAGCTATCCACCATCACGCAGCGGCGCTTACGGGTGAAGCTGCGCGCCGAGGTCAGTCCCTCGCCGGTGGGGCCGGCGATCGTAAAGGTGGTGTGCCCCTCGCCGCCAAAGCCGATGCCGGCGTAAGAGGGAGCATTTTTTACGAAGATGGTGGTCTCAACGGCTCTTGCGAAGCGCGTGAGGTTATCCACGTTTTTGGAATGCATATGTGCGGTGTGACGGTTACCGTGCTCGGCCTTGACCGCAAGGTCGAGCGCTTCATCAATATCCTTCACACGTACAATGCCAAGGATCGGCATCATCAGCTCTTCCTGCACGAAGGGATGCTCGAAGGGAACCTCCGCAATGGCGCAGCGGATCTCGGGACCCACGTGCATGCCGATCTTTTCAAGGATCACGCGGCAGTCGCGTCCCACACAGTCGCGGCTGACGGTCTTGACCGTCTTGCCGGTCTTGGGATTGGTCTTGTCCACAAGCACGACCTTTGCAAGCGCGTCTGCTTGCTCACGGGTGAGCAGCACGGCGCCGTTTTTCTGCATACCCGCGATCAGGCGGTCAGCGACGTTTTCAAATACGAAAACTTCTTTTTCCGCGATGCAGGGAAGGTTGTTGTCGAAGGTGCAGCCGTCGATGATGTCCTTGGCTGCCTTTGCGATGTCTGCGGTATCGTCCACGATAACGGGGGGATTTCCCGCACCCGCGCCAATTGCCTTCTTACCGGAGGAGAGCACTGCGCGCACCACGCCGGGGCCGCCCGTGCAGACGAGCAGCTTGATCGAGGGGTGCTTGTACATCACGTTCGCGGTGTCAAGCGTGGGCTTGACCACACTTGCGACCAGCACACGGGGACCGCCTGCGGCGGCGACTGCGCGGTTGACAAGGTCAACGGCGTAGTTGGAGGTCGCGATCGCACCGGGGTGGGGATTAAACACCACACCGTTACCTGCGGCGATCATACCGATGCTGTTGCAGATCACGGTTTCGGAGGGGTTGGTGGAGGGGGTGATCGCACCCACCACACCAAAGGGAGCCATTTCTGTGAGCGTGAGACCTGCGTCGCCGGTCCGCGCTTCCTCTACAATATCCTCAGTGCCGGGGGTCTTGTTTGCCACAAGCATATGCTTGGCGGTCTTGTGATCCACACGACCCATCTTAGTCTCGGCAACGCCAAGTGCCGCCATCACGGGCGCTTCGGCGCGCGTCAGCTCGCGAATGGCGGTGATCACCTTCTCGCGCTGCGCCACCGACATGGCACGTACGGCGTGATAACCTTCATTTGCGGCTTCAATGGCTTCCTCCATCGTTGCGAAAACACCGATCAGAGGTCGACCCTTGTATTGCGTGGCATCCCATGGCTTGTCGCTTACAGGGGCGACAGGCTTTTTGAATTCGGAAACGACACGGGCGACGATCTCGCCGATCTGCGCTTCCGTTAATTTGCTTGTCATTTGGATGCTCCTTTCATCAATTACAGTATAATTAAATGGAAGTGAAGCGTCTTATTTGCCAAGCGCTGCCATCACACGGCGCGTGATCTCTGCAACAAGATCGGCATCGTTGCCGTGGTCGCCGCCGCAGGTGCAAACGCCGCCGTTATCCTTGCACTTGCAGTTGGGGGTGCCAAGGTTGGGGCACTTCTTGCAGCCGGGGTGCTTGCCGGGCAGACCCATCTTCTTACGCAGATCCATCAGCTTCTCCAGCTCAGCGCAGGGGATCTCGTCGATGCGGCTCTGTGCGCCGACACCGATCTGACGGGCGTAAAGGTTGATCTTCGCGTTGAACTCAACCTCTTCCATCGTGAAGCAAGCGCGCATCAGTGTGTTGCCGACGGTCAGAGCGCCGTGGTTCTTCAGAAGGAATGCATCGTGCTTCTGGATGTAGGGCATCAGCGAGTCCGGGATCTCCATAGTGGAGGGGGTGCCGTAATCGCAGGTGGGCACGTTACCGATGGTCAGAATCGCCTCGGGCAGGATGTACTGGTCCATGTCAACACCGGCAACGGTGAAGGCAGTCGCCACGGGAGGATGCGCGTGCACCACGGCGTTGACGTCGGGGCGCTCCTTGTAAACTCTCATATGCATCTTGATCTCGGAGGAGGGATTCAAGCGACCCTCAAGCTTGTTGCCGTCAGCGTCGATCTTGATGATCATATCGGGGGTCATATAGCCCTTGGAAACGCCGGTGGGAGTGCAGTAGAACTCGTTGGGGCCGACCTTGACGGAAATGTTACCGTCGTTTGCGGCAACGAAGCCGAGATTGTAGATCTTTTTGCCGACCTCGCAGATCTCTTTTTTGATTTCGTAAGGAGATTTCATCATGATTTTTCGTGTCCTTTCAAAATGTATATTTGAATTTTTTATTTTGTGATCAAGCGATAGGTATCCTGCGCGATCATATATTCCTCATCGGTGGGGAACAGAATGACCTTAACGGGGGAATCGGGGGTGGAAAGCACCGCGGTCTTGCCACGGGGGCAGCTCGCGTTGACTTCCTTGTCGAAATGAACACCGAGGTATTCCATTTCCTCGCAGACCATCTGGCGGACCATATAGTCGTTCTCGCCAAGGCCGGCGGTAAAGACGATCAGATCCACGCCGTTCATCTCTGCGATGTAGGAGCCCACGATCTTCTTGATGTAGTGGGTGAGGATCTGCATCGCAAGCAGAGCGCGCTTGTTGCCCGCATCCGCTGCCTTCCACACGTCGCGCGCGTCGTTGGAAACGCCCGAAACGCCAAGAAGACCCGACTGCTTGTTGAGCACGTCGTTGATCTCTGCGGGACTCATACCGGTCTGCTCCATCATATAAGGAATGATAGAGGGGTCGATCGAGCCGGAACGGGTACCCATGGGCACACCTTCCTGAGGCGTGAAGCCAAGGGAAGTGTCAACGGCAACACCGTTCTTGATCGCGGTGATCGAGGAGCCGGAGCCGATGTGGCAGGAAACGATCTTTGATTTGCTATAATCCATTCCGAAATACTCCGCAGCCTTCGCACTGACGTAGCGGTGCGAGGTGCCGTGGAAGCCGTAACGGCGCACGCCGTACTTTTCGTACCATTCGTAAGGAACGGGGTAAACGTATGCCTTCTCCTCGAGATTGGAGTAGAAGGAGGTATCAAATACACCGACCTGGGGCTTGCCGGGCATCAGCGATTTGCATGCTGCCACGCCCTTCAGTGCAGGTGGGCCGTGCAAGGGGTTCAGGGGCGCGATGGATTCCAGATAGTGGATCTCCTCATCGCCAAGCAGATAGGAATCTGCAAATTTGCCGCCGTGTGCAAAGCGGTGACCGACAGCGGTGATCTCGTCAGTGCTTTCGATCACGCCAAGCTCCTTGTCGGTCAGAAGCTTCAGAACCAGAGCCAGCGCCTCGGTATGAGAGGGCATGGGATAGTCGGCGGAGTAGGTGGGGGCGTCGGGGCGCTTGTGCGTAATGCAGCCTGCGGGGCCGATCTTTTCGCAAACACCCTTTGCCGGAACAGTGCCGTTGTCCATATCAAAAAGCTGATACTTCAGCGAGCTGCTGCCGGCGTTGATAACAAGTATTTTCATAGCTACCTCCTGCAAGGATTTTTTATCTATTTAATTATAGCAGAATAGCACTTTAATTGCAATAGAGCAATGCAAAAAAATAAAAATAAGCGCAAATTACAGTAATCAAAAACACAAATTTGGTTGCAAAAGAGGAAAATCACGAAAAAAGCGATAAAACGCTTGCTCTTTTGTCGCTTTTGGTGTATAATAGAGCAAATAAAACGGCAAAAAAGGAGGGCTTGAATATGCGACAGATCGCGATCAATCTGCACGCCAAGCATAGCTTGGATACGGCATCGTATATTCAAAAAATGCGCGAGCTTCGCTTTGACGCCCTCATGACCGAAACACTTGAAATAGGGGAGCTCCATCAGATTGCGGAGCTGCTCTCCAAAAACGGTCTGCGCTATGAGATGATCCACGCGCCCTTCAAGGGCATCAACGATATCTGGCTCGATAACGAAAACGGCGAGCGCGCCTTGGCTGAAATGATCGACGCTGTGCGCGGTGCCGCCGCGGTCGGCTGTCCCACCGTTGTGGTACACCTCACGGCAGGTAAGGTTTTGCCGCAGATCACTGATTTAGGCGGCGCACGGTATGAGATTTTGGTGGAATACGCCGCTTGCAAGGGTGTAAAGATCGCCTTTGAAAATCAGCGCAGCTTTTCGCATCTTGCCTGGGCGCTGGAGCGCTTTGATAAGGCACCGAACGTCGGCTTTTGCTGGGATTGCGGACATGAAGGGTGCTTCACGCAGGGCAGAGAATTTATGCCCGTTTTCGGGGATAAGCTGATCTGCACACATCTGCACGATAACGACGGCATTTTGGATGACGATCAACACAAAATTCCTTTTGACGGCAGACTCGATATGAGCAAGATCGCGCGGCAGCTGCGCCAAAGCGGCTATAACGGTACGCTGACGTTAGAACTCTTTGCCGAAAACACCAACACTTATGACGCCATAACCGTCAACGCGTTTTTGGAAAAAGCGGCAATGGCGGCAAAGCGCTTGCGCTTGATGGTGGACGGCTTTTAAGCGAAAAAAGCATAAAAACGAGCAAAAAAGTAGCTTTTCGCAAGGCTGAAACGGATATTTTGCCAAAAACAAAAGAAAATGCAAAAAACTTGAAAAAAGCTCTTGACATTTGCCTGTCTCTTATGATATAATAACATGCCGCTTGAAAAGGGCACGTAAGCGTATCCACCGAGATACCGCCCGCATTTCAGCGAGACTTAAAAGAAAGAGAGGTGCTTTTCGTGTACGCAATCATCGAAACCGGCGGAAAGCAGTACAAGGTCAACGAGGGCGACGTTATCTTCGTTGAAAAGCTCGGCGTTGCTGAGGGTGAGACCGTAGAGTTCACCAGTGTCAAGGCTCTGTCTAAGGACGGTGCTTTGAAGGTCGGCACTCCTGTTGTTGAGGGTGCAAAGGTGACCGCTACCGTTGTCAAAGAGGGCAAGGGTAAGAAGATCGTTGTCTTCAAGTACAAGTCCAAGAAGAACGAAAAGAAGAAGATGGGCCACAGACAGCCCTACACGAAGGTTCAGATCACTGCCATCGAAGGCTGATCGGAGCTATGACCAACATCACATTTTTCAGAAGCAACGGGATCTTTTACGGGTTTGAGGAAAAAGGACACGTTGGCTATGGCGAGTGGGGTAGCGACCCCGTTTGTGCCATGCTTTCCTCCCTCACCATGTATATCGTGGACGCCATCGAGGATGTGTATCAGGGCGAGGTTCGCTATGATATCAACGAGGATGACACCGTGATCACCGTTCGCTCCAAGTCCGCCCTGCCGGCATACGAAGCCGACGATCGCGTACGCTTTGCCGTATCGGGTCTGTTCTTAACCTATTATAAAATGCTTGAGGACATGCTGTTGCACGACGATATGTATGAGTTCACGGGCGACCAGGGTCTGACCATCAAGGTGGTCGACAAGGATTACGAATAAACCGCCCCGTGCGGTAATCTTTAGAAGGAGGAATATGAACCATGTTGAGAATTAGTTTGCAGTTCTTCGCTCACAAGAAGGGCGTTGGTTCTACCAAGAACGGCCGCGATAGCGAGTCCAAGCGTCTTGGTGTAAAGGCCGCTGACGGCCAGACCGTCACTGCCGGCAGCATCATCGTTCGCCAGAGAGGCACTGCCATTCATCCCGGCAACAATGTCGGCCTTGGCAAGGATGACACTCTGTTCGCTTTGATCTCCGGTAAGGTCAAGTTCGAGCAAAAGAGCAAGGATAAGAAGCAGGTCAGCGTTTACGCCGACTAAAATATCAAAAGATCAGCCCCGCGGCATCGCCGCGGGGCTGGTCTTTTTTGTTGCAAAGCGGCAAGCGCTTGTTAGAAATTCGCCGTTTCCTCAGCCGCGATCTCCGCCCAGCGCCAAAGGCGCGCGGGGTCATTGCGGACCGTAGAAATATCCTTCAGGATCATCTCAAGCGGTACGTCATAGCGCTTTGCGGCATCCATCGTGCGGCGCAGATCCTCTCGGACAAGCTGCTCGTCAAAGGTGTCGGTCGCAAGCAATGCGGGGGAGGGCTTGTTCGACATAATGTATTTCTTGGAAAGACGCTCTGCAAAGCGCTCGCGGTTGCTCCAGGGAGAGCAGGAGACCTTTCTCACGTTCGGCAGTTTTTCGATCAGCTCCAGGCGGTCGTCCAATCGCTCGCAGCAGCCGTAATAAACAGCACCGAATTTTGCATAGATCTCTTGTAGATACGGGATCTCAAATTCCTCGGTGATATCGGGTGAGACCGATGTGAAAAGCTGTGCCATACCCATCGCCCAAGCCTGATCGGAGGTTGCCTCATCCATACCGATCGGCAGTTCATCGGTAAAATTGTGTGAGCAGTGCGTTAGCGTGGAAGCAATGTCAAAGCCCTTGATCGCATTGAGCTGATCGATCGTATCCAATATACAATCGGTGAGGCGTCGCATGATGGCGTGCATAAATTCGGGACGGTCATAAAGATCCAGATAGCAGTTCGTTACGCTTTTCGCGAAGGAAACGAAATCCCAAATACCGCAATGCAGATTGGCGCCCTTCATGCGGAATTCGCAAATGCCGTCAAAGAGCATATGCGCGGTCTGCTTGATCTCCTCCTCACGCGCTCTATCCCACGTGACGGTCGACTTATGGATCTTTTCCAGGTCCTCCTCGGTCTGCAAAACGTCGGTGAATTCCTGAGAGCATCCGATGCGCTTTACCTCGTAGATCAGTCCGTAATCTCTCACCGAGCAGCCGCCGATCGGACGGGACAGCAGGATGTAGGGCGTCAGCACCATATCGACGGGCAGATGCTCCATTTTATAAATGCTTTGGCGCAGCCAATTTTCCACGCGGCGCCAATAGCGATCCTCGACCTTGCAAACAAGCTCGGGGCAGCTAAGCTCCCTCCATGGCATCTGATTGATCAGCACCATCGGCTTTTTCATATCACGGCGGTTGAGCGCATACCAAAGCTGCCGTGTCTTTTCCTGTGAGGGGTGCGCGGCAAGTGCCGTGTATTTTGTCGCCAGCTCTCTTAAAACGGCGATCTCGTTTGCGTTAAGCATCATAAAAGCCTCCTTGTCATCCCAGATATCAATTATGATTATACAACGCATTTAGTGATAATCAAACTGAAAAAATAAACTTTTACGGTACAAAAATTGATATTCTCCTTGCAATTCGTATGGCTGTCTGCTATAATTAAGTGAAGAAAGGGGGGAGATGCTTTGCAGCTGTTAGCGCATGGATTCGGTGTTCAAAGAAAAGAATGGCACGTGTGCAAGCAAAGTGCTTCTGGCTTTTTTCGTGTGTACTATATTTTGTCGGGTGAGGTCACATACCGTGATGCGGAGATCACAAAGCGCTTAGATCACGGAAGGTTATATGTTTTTCCGGCGCAGAGTCCGTATCGCATCGACCACGACCCCGACCACCCTATCGAGTGTCTGTGGTTCCATATGGATCTGTTTCCGTATGACGTTTCTCATTTGCTGGAGCTTGATCCCTCCCACCCAACGCAAAAAACGCTCTGCGCGCTGTTGGAAGCATTGATCTGCGAGAGAAGGGAGGGAAGATGGAAAGAGCAGCTTTATTTTACGCTGACAGATGCGCTCTCGCTTTTGATCTGCCGTGACCCGAGCGTGCGGCGCCCGGATCCTGTTTTGATGAGAATTTTGGGATACGTGCGCGAAAATTTAAGCTCTTCCGCCTTAAATATCAGTGCCGTCAGTCGGCGCTTTGGATATTCTACCGCTCATTTTATCAGGATGTTTCGCGAGAAAACAGGCATGACGCCTTATCGCTATATTTCGCTTTTACGCCTTTCTGCTGCAAGCAAATTCTTGCTTGAGGGACAAACGGTCTGTGAAGCGGCGGATGCATGCGGCTACGCAGACGTCAAAACCTTCTCCCGTGCCTTCAAAAAAAGCTACGGCGTCCCCCCATCATCCTATACCGCCTTCTACCGCCCGCAGGCGTGATTTCTTACGATCTTCTTAATATCTTCCGCAAAACTGTGTCCGTATGTGCATAGCGCTCGTGAAAATCGGCTTTATCGACCTTGGCGGTTGGGTTCCATGTGCGCTCGGAGAGCGCGGGGAGGCGCTTTTCGATCCTGTCAAATTCATCGCGGCAGCACATCTCGTTTGATGGCTGGCGCCGCAGTCCGTCGCCCCACGCGCAGAGCTGACCGCCGATCACCGCCGAATCGGTGGGAACAACAATCGGTTCCTTCGACGCAGGAGATCTTTCGTTCCAATGCTTCCACGTGTAGATATCCCAATCAAGAATATCATCCTCGCACCACTGGAAGTCATATTTTCTATACGTTTGCACGTAAAGGGGAATCCAAGAGCAGTTAATCAAGGTAAATCCCGACTCTAGAAGCGGCGGCGCCAGCTGGTACAGCGACTCCCACTCCATCACAAGCACGTCCTTGGAGATCTGATCGTTATATTCCTTGGAAAAGCCCTCCCAAAGAACAGGGATACGCCCACGCGCCAAAACGTAATCGGTGATGCGCTTGAGATAGTGCGCGTAAGCGGCATGCACGTTTTCAAGTCTGTGTTCCTTCATATAAGCAACACAGCCCTCGCACAGCTCCCATTTTGCGATCTCTGCCTCGTCACCGCCCAAATGGATGTAGGGCGCATCGGGAAAGAGTTCAAGCAGCTCGTCGATCAATGTTTCCAACGCCTGAAAGGTCTTTTCTTCAATACACATCACGCCGCTTGTGCCAAAAATTTCGGGGTACTTTTGCTGAAATTGACGACAATGTCCGGGCATATCCAGCTCCGGAACGATCATAACGCCTCTGCGCGCCGCGTATTCGCGCAGATATGCGATCTCGGCATAACTATAAGTTCTGCCATACGTCGAAAGCTTCGGATAGGCGCGGCTCGGCAGAGTAATGCTGTGGTATTCGGAAAAGTGAAGCTGGAGGCGATTGATCTTGTAGAGCCAGCAAACGTCGATCGCGTCCAAAATGTACTTTAACGGGTGCCATTTGCGGCCAAGATCGATCATCAGACCTCGCCAACTGACCTTTTCCTCGGGGAAGTCCGAAAGCTTCATCACGGGTGCCGAAAGCCCTTCCTCCGTCTTTTCCATCATCAAAAGAAGGGATGCAAATGCGTAAGAAAGCGCTTGGGCGTTTTGCGCCGAAAGATAGACCTTTCCTTCTTTCTTCACATCGATCTGATACGCCTCTTTCACCATCGTGTCATCGATTACGATGTCAATACCGGCTTCCTCGGCTTGGGTTTTTCCGAATATCACACCATGGATGCGGTCAGCGTAGTCTAAAAAAGAGAGAATAACCTCCTCGTCCTTGTCGCATCTGTATGTCAACGGAATCAAGACGCGCTCACTTGAAAGGGAATATTCCTTTGGGGTTGGAATGATATTGATCATTTGAAATCTCCTTCGTTGCTTTAAAAATTTTGAAACGGTAGTTGAATTTTGTGCATTTTGAGCTTTTGAAAAGATGAAAAAGGCTTACATCGAATAAAATATCATTCCAAGCCCTGCCGAGATCAGGATCATCAGTATCGGCGAGGGCTTTTTTCCTCGCAATTTTTTGAAAGCAAGTGCGATCGCGACCAGGATCGCGAGAATGATCAGCCCCTTGCAGTCGATCGCAGCCCCTTGGCTTATTGTGGTAATACCAAACAAGGTGCTCATCAGCATGGTTATCGCTGTCGCAAGGATCAGCGCGACCACACAGGGGCGCACGCCGCCAAGAAATGCTTGTACGCCCTTGTATTTGAGAAAGCCCTGGATCAATGAAACGATCAGCAAAATGATGATAAAGGAGGGAAGCACCACACCAAGTGTTGCTACAAGCGAACCGAGAATACCGCCCTGTGTCGAGCCGACAAAGGTTGCCATATTGATGGCGATCGGGCCGGGCGTTGACTCCGATATCGCGATCATGTTGAGCAGCTCTGCCTCGGTCAACCAGCCGAATGCAAGCGTCTTTTCGCGTATCAGCGAGATCATGGCGTATCCGCCGCCAAAGGTAAAGAGACCGATCTCAAAGAAGGTCACAAACAGCTTTAAGTAGATCATTTGCTTTCCTCCTTTCTTTGGCGCAGCTGCTTCAAGAAGTAGGCAAACAAGCCGGCAAGGCCGCAAATGAGAATGTAAAGGATCGTGGAAAATTTCACGGCAAGCAAGGAAAAAACGATCATGCAAAGTGCCACCGCCGAAACGATCGTAACGGAAAACGCGGTTTTCTTCATTTGCTTCAGCATTTTAAGCCCTGCGGAAAAAATGAGGTAGATCACACAGACCTGGATCCCTCTGAAGGCATATTCCACAAGCGTGAAGGAAAGAAAGGCGTCAAAGAAAAGCGAGATGGCAAATATAATAAAGAAAGAGGGGATGCAGATGGCGACCGTTGCGGTCAGCGACCCGAGAAAGCGCAATTGCTTATAGCCGATATAGGTCGCCGCGTTGATGGCGATCGGCCCCGGTGTTGACTCGGCGATCGCCACCATGTTCAAAAATTCATCCTTTTCCATATATTTTTTCTTTTCAACAAATTCACCTTCAAGCAGCGCGATCATGGCATATCCACCGCCGAAGGTGAAAAGCCCGATCTTTAGCATCGTGAAGAACAGATCAAAATATTTTTTCATTTGATCACCTTTAAAATATGCTCAGCCGTCAAGCTGATCTGCTCGTGATTTGCGATCGTCGGCGTACCGTCTCCGTCCTGCGCGCCGTACATGCCGAAATAAGCGTGACATCCGCCCTCGATAACGGTTTCGGTGAAGCCGCTTGGCAGGTTCGATTTGTTTTCATCGTACTTTTCGCGGTTCAGCACCTTATCTTCGCTACCGTAGATCGACAAAGCCTTAAGGTCAGTGCCCGACAAGTCAGCTGTAGAATACGAACCAAGCAAAACAAGCCCCTCGTATTGGTCCACGTGGTCGGCAAGATAAGAAGCCGCCATTGAGCCGCCCAACGAGTGGCCGCCGATGTACCAATCCTTGATCTGCGGAAATTGCTCCTGTATGCCGTTTGCCGCGTTGACGTCAAAGACTGCAAGACGGAAGGGCATTTTCACAAGAACACAGAGGATGCCCTCACGGGCAAGCGCCTCCATCAGCGGTTGATATGCATCGTGTTCCACCTTGCCTCCTGGGTAGAAAATCAGCCCTACGGTTGCGTTTTTTGGCTCAAAAACGACACTTTTGTTATCAAGTACAGAAACCGAAATGTTGTCCTCGGGAGCAAACGCGGCGATCGCGCCCTCGTCCGCGCGATAATAGTCGGAAAGATAGATCGCGCACACCCCGATCAGGAGCGCCAAAACCGCGATAATCGATACCGTTACGGCACATATTGTTCTTTTTTTGTTTGTTTTCACTGATATACCTCCAATTTGGATAGGAGCATGCAATGCTTTTGCCAAAATTCACTTTTTTTGTAAAGTGGCAAGCGCGCGGTCAAACCAACGATGTCCGCGTGGCATTTTCACGATGTCGCACACCGTGAAAAGGATGAGATAGAGCACAAGTCCAAGCGCGGCGATCAGGGGATAGCGCAGGAAGGGAGCGCCCTCAAAGGGGGAGTGAAGGATGAACATCGAATTTTTGTAATAAGCCATCTCCGCGGAAACAAAAACCGTGAAAACAAGGTTGCAGTAAAGCCCGATGACGTACATCGCGATCACGGAAATGATCATATTTTTCATATTGCGGAAGAAATTGGGGCGCAGCAGCCCGAAAACGGGGATCAGCAGCACGTTAAACAGGAGTGTAGCGTGTGCTAGGATGCTTTTTGTGACCTCGAAGTTTGCAAGCGTTGGGTTGTTGATAAAATCCACGTTTGCGAACATTCCGACAAGCGTTGAAGCAATTCCAAACCAAAAAACGTAATCGGAAAGCAGGAGCGCGAGCTTGCTGTCCTTGCTTGCGAGAAGCCCATAAATGAGCGCGCACCACATCACCACGTTGCACGGGTAGATCGGCAAGATGAGGTTCGGGTTCTCGGCAAGATATGAAATGGCATCTCCCGCAAAGATCAGACGGTACAAAAACGAGCTGTAGTGGCAAAGAATGGTCAAAGCAGGTGCTACCAGCAGCAAAACGCGCTTTGCGCGCTCACTTCGCGCCCATTTTTTCGCGGCAACAAGCAGCGCCGCTATGATCAGTATCAAAATAAGATTAAAAACGATCAGCGTTCCCATTCTGTCCTCCCTCCGCATATGATAACCCCATTATAGCACAAAAAATTGAATATGTATATACCATTCAGCTTAAAGATAACAAAAAATGATTGGGAAAGCGATAAATAAAAAAAGAGTTTTGGCAGTTTTTGTCGTATATTATAAGTAAAGGATAAGGAGAGCGCTATGAACACTTTTATTTTTAAAAATCAATATGCCGCTTGTGACAATATCAAGGGCTTTGCTGTTTACAATTTGAACGATGAAGAGATCGGCGTTGTGTGGCGCCATAATCATAAAAAAGGAGAATTGGCACAAGGGCAGGCCGAGATCCGATTTTATGACGGTGCGGTGCCGCGATACGGTATGTGGCGCCGTATTTTCATCAATAAGGCGAGACTGAGCTTTGACAGCCTTTCTGATATGCTCACAAGGGAGGGCAGCGTTATGCTAACGATCGATCCCAGACGTGAAAATAAAAGGAGAGAATGATATGCCAGGAACTATGATAGGAACTGTTTGGCATCCTGTAAGAATACATCCAGCAGAAGGCGATGAGAGAAGATACAAAGGAAGATGTCGGTACTATTGTGACAAGTATTGTCAACGGCGTGCTACGCGATGTGGCGGTTCAGCGCATTGCGAATATTATGAGGAGATCAGCCAGAATGACAGCACGGTATTGACCGTTTCTAAAAAACCATTTGCAGATGTAAAAGAGATCGATATGTCTGATATTATAGTGCCGACTCACTTTTCGAAGCCGCCAAAAGAAAAGATTCACGCGCTTAGAGATTATTGGGTGGAGAATGACGGGCAACTAGATCAACCGATTATTGTTTCTTGTCAAGGGGATAAATATGTGTTAGAGGACAAATACTTGCGGTATTATGTAGCGAAGGAACTTAATCAGTCCAAAATTTATGCTAGATGCGGAAAAAAAGGCTGCGATAAAGAGGAAAAGCTCTTTCGCAAAGAGGGTACTCGTGTGAAAGTCTTTGATAAAATGGGAGCGATCACAAAGGTGGAGCTGGAATATGTTACAGTAACTTTTGATGATGGCGAAACAAAGCGCTATCGACTGATTACCGCAGTCGCCAATAAGACGTTGGTATTAATGAAATAACATCAAGAAAACAATCCACGAGAGGGGAGGTGGAGCGATGTCTACGTACAGCGAGCTGATCAAAAATTTTGAAAAGATCAGAGCCTATATGCGCGAATTTTACGTTTACGGCTTCAAAAGCCGTGACGAATACAGCGCCAAAAGTGCGCGTTCCTACGACGATGAGCGCCGCCGTATGGAAAGTTGGCTGGGCGATCATATGAGCTTTGTGCGCACGCCCGAGGGCAAAAATATGTTCATTTCGATTGACAGCCGCTCCATCCGTCACAATCCCTTCTACCACGCCTGGAAGGCAAAAAGCTTTACCGACGGCGACATCACGCTGCATTTTATTCTGTTTGATATTCTTCACGATCCCGCGGTAAAGCGAAGCATATCTGAGATCCTGCAGGAGATCGATGAAAAGTATCTTGTCGGGTTTGAAGCGCCGATGCTGTTTGACGAATCCACTGTTCGCAAAAAGCTGAAGGAATACTGCGAGGCGGGGATCGTCGTTGCCGAGAGATCGGGCAGAAAACTGTATTACCGCCGCGCCGATAGCATTGATATTTCCGAGCTCAACGACGTTTTGCACTATTATGCCGAGACTGCCCCCTGCGGCGTGATCGGCTCGTTTATATTGGATAAGACCGATGCGGATTCCGATGCGTTCACCTTCAAGCATCATTACATAACGGGCGCAATGGATAGCGGTGTTCTTGCGGCGCTGTTTGATGCTATGCGTGAAAAGCGCACTGTGACCGTGACCAATCACAGCCGCCGTAAGGACGAGGCGGTAGAGAACCGCATCGTTCCGCTTCGCGTGTTCATCAGTGTGCAAAGCGGCAGACAGCACCTCATTGCCTATCTGCCGGAGTACGATCATTTTCAATCCTACCGCCTTGATTATCTTTCCGACGTAAAGCAGGGAGACCCAACGCCGCGTTTTGACGAGCTTCGCGAGGCGCTTGACCGTATGCAGGGTAAAATGTGGGGCGTCAGCATACGGCGCAACAGATGGGGAAAGGAACAGCTTGAGCATGTGGAATTCACCGTGAGAGTGGAGGATTTCGAGGAGCATATCGTAAGGCGGCTTGAGCGCGAAAAGCGGATCGGCACAGTGGAACGTCTGGATGCGCACACCTACCGCTTTTCCGCGGAGGTTTACGATACAAGTGAGCTGATCCCGTGGATCCGCACCTTTATCTGTCGGATCGTGCAGATGAATTTTTCCAACCGTGCGGTGGAAAATCAATTTAAGGCGGATATCGAGGCAATGTATCGCATCTACGGTATCAAAGAGGGGGAAGAGATATGATATTCAGCGAACTCTATTCCGCTTATTATAACGCGGTGGCTGCTATCCTTTCCCGTATGCTGAAGGGTGAATGCACCGAACGGGAGCTGCAGTCGATCGTTGCCGAGCGCGCTTTTGGCGAAAGCGTGCTGAGCATTTTACCCTCGCTGAAAAGCGGAAAATGGCAGCTTGCCTGTCCCGATATGACGACCGCCTTGGAGCACACTCCCACAATGCCGATGACAACACTGCAAAAGCGGTGGCTGAAGGCGATCTCGCTTGATCCGCGCGTGAAGCTGTTTGGGGTGGAGTTCCCGAGCCTTGATGACGTGGAGCCGTTGTTTACCGAGGCGGACTATTGCGTTTACGATAAATACAGCGACGGAGATCCCTTTGAGGACGAGGGCTATATTCAACGGTTTCGCGTGATCCTTACCGCCATTCGTCAAAAAACGCCGATCAAATTCGAAATGATCAACCGAAAGGGGCGTGTGGTCTACGGGCGGTGCTTGCCCAAAAGGCTGGAGTATTCTGAAAAGGATGATAAATTCCGATTGGTCACGGCGGGGAACGGCTACATCGGCACCGTCAATCTCTCGCGTATGATACATTGCGCGCACTACACGGGCGACAAGCCCTTGGATAGCGGTGAGCGCGAAATGACCTACGATACGGCAACGGTCAAGCTTTCCGATGACCGCAACGCGCTGGAGCGCTTTATGCTTCATTTTGCCCATTTCGAAAAGCAAGCGGAAAGGGTGGATGGAAAGCATTACCTGATCCGGATCAGATATGCGCGCGACGATGAGCCCGAAATGGTGATACGGCTTCTTTCCTTTGGTCCGATGATCGAGGTCGTTGGGGCAGACTCCCTGAAAACCCGCATCATCGAAAAGCTAAAAGATCAGAAAAAATGTGGATTAAAATAGCAAAAAAGCTCTCATTCGAGGGCTTTTTTGTCGTTTTCGCAGCTTTTTTTCCGTGATAAACGAGGAAAACAATGGTAAAATGAGGTCACGAAAGGCGCAGACAGCGAAAGAAGTAGACACAGGAGTCAGATTCCTTTGGTCGTCGGGTTCATACCCCGGAGGTATATGTGCCTTGAAAAAGATACGAACAGCAATCAAAGAACCGTAACAGGCTGATCTTTTCACAAGATCTGGCGTGTGATGCATCCGGCCCCTGTCGTAAGCAGGATCTCTTGATGACATCGCGCTGATGATCGCGCAAGCGGTCAGGTGAAACCGTATCTTGTTCACTGCACCGCTATAATACTTTACCTTGTACGTATTGCGTTCACTGGCGGTGTGAAAGGCACGGACAGCAATTGCGTAAGCACTTGACTTTTAATCAAGGAAGCTATCGGGCTCATAACCCGAAAAAACGTGCCTTGTCTCCTAGCTGATCTTCGCGGAAGTGCCCCCCGCCGGCAGAGCTTGCCGGAGTTGGCTTGGCGTACCGCGATACGGTCATAAAAGATGCCAACAGCAAAGAACATATTGACTTTTCCTCCACTAGGGAGGGACCGCTTGGTAAGCGGATTGGTGCGGGGTGAAAACCCCCGTAAGTTTTAAAAACGGCATCTTGTTTCTACCGATATATACCGTTATAGCGGTGTATATATTGGCACACTGAACCGCATGCGGCAATTGGAGCCGTGATGCCGCAGTGTGCCGAAAGGGATGCATACACCCCTTGCAATAGTCTGCCTTCTGCATTCCATAATCCGGCGCGAGTCGTGCGTCGCGTTCACCGGCTTGCGGCGCAGACGAAACCGGCATCCCTAAAAAAGATACAGACAGCAACCCTATAGCAGTGTGGTTCCCCAAGGAACGCCCGTTTTGGGAACGGGAGTGGCGGGGTGAAAGCCCTCGCAGCTGCCGGAAACTGTATCTTGTCAGAAAGGCACATACAGCAACGCTTTCTTTCTATTCTACGGTAATGATAACTGATAATTGAAGAAAACTGTGCCTTGATCCCCGTCCCGTCCGCGGCAGAGGCGGGCAACAAAAACGGAGAAGTACTCAAGTTGGTCAAGAGGACGCACTGCTAACGCGTTAGGGGCTTGAAAGGCTCGCGTGGGTTCAAGTCCCACCTTCTCCGCCAAAAGGTTTGATCGCATAAAATAAAGGCACCTGCAGCAATTTTTGTCGTGCATGATCCTGTTAAGATCAATAGCACCTCCGCTTCGCGGGGGAGAAAGGTGCCTTGTATATACGGATGTGGCTCAATGGATAGAGCAACGGATTTCTAATCCGTAGGTTACAGGTTCAACCCCTGTCATCCGTGCCAAAAGGCGCAGACAGCGATTTTTTTCGCACCGAGGACGGCTCGTAAAACCGTAGCCGCAACGCGAACGCGGCAAATGCGCCTTGTATACGGAGGGCGGCTCTGTGGCAGAGCGAGGTAAACACCTTGGGGTAGGTTCAAATCCTACCGCCCTCCACACCAAAGGCAAGCGCAGCAAATGTAGTCTCCGAGTCGCGTCTCTATCATAAAACGAGCCGCGCTGACGGCGCGGCACTTGCCTTGTCATATGCATCGGTAGTTCAGCGGTAGAATAGGGGACGAAAGATCCCGGTGTCGCAGGTTCGATCCCTGCCGGGGGCACCACAAAGGCGCAGACAGCGATTTTTTTCGCACCGAGGACGGCTCGTAAAACCGTAGCCGCAACGCGAACGCGGCAAATTCGCCTTGTTTAAGTCAATTTATCACAAAAAGGAGTGAGTTTTATGTTAGAATACCTGAAAAAGGAAGCCAATCAAACCGTCACCGAAAACGGTGCAAAAGCCTACATCACGACCGAATCCGACTGCCTTGATCTCTTCGCCACCATCGGCGCTCTGCGCCGCGAGAGCGATAGCGAGATCGAAGCGCGTTTCTTGCGCGCCTTCGCTGAAAACAGGGATATTGCCATGAAGCTCCTGTTTTTCGCAAGAGACGTGCGAGGCGGCCTTGGCGAGCGCCGCGTGTTCCGTGTGATCCTGAATTGGCTCGCCCACAATGAGCCCGAAAGCCTTCGCAAAAATCTGGAGTACGTTGCGGAATACGGCAGATTTGACGATCTGCTCACGCTTTTGGGTACCCCTTGCGAAAAGGAGATGCTTTGCGTGCTGAAAAAGCAGTTTGGCAAGGATGCCGCAGCGCTTGAAACGGGCGGCGAGGTCTCGTTGCTTGCAAAATGGTTGCCCTCTGTGAATGCTTCGTGCAAGGAGACCGTTCTGCGCGGCAAAAGGATCGCGCGAGCCTTCGGCATGACCGATGCAAGCTACCGCCGTGCGCTTGTGGCGCTTCGCGCACACATTTGCATCATCGAAAACAACCTGCGCGAGAGGGACTATAGCTTTGATTATGAGAAGCAGCCCTCCAAGGCGATGTACAAATACCGCAAGGCCTTTCTGCGTAACGATGAAGCGCGTTACACCTGTTTCCTTGAAAATGTTTCGAAAGGTACTGCCAAGCTTCACGCCGACACGCTGATGCCCTACGAGATCATTACCCCCATTCTTCACGGTAAAGTCAGCGAAAAGGAGCGAGGGGCGATCCATGCCACTTGGAGCTCGCTTGAGGATTTCGGCAACACCGAAAATGCGCTTGCCGTGATCGACGGCTCCGGCTCTATGTATGGTTGGTGTGAGCCTATGCCCGCAACCGTTGCGCTTTCTCTTGGCATTTACTTTGCCGAGCGAAACAAGGGTGCCTTCAAAAATCACTTTATCACCTTTTCCGAAAGACCTCAGCTTGTTGAGATCAAGGGAGAGGATATTGTGGATCGGGTGCGGTATTGCGAGCGCTTTAACGAGGTCGCCAACACCAACATTCAAAGGGTGTTTGAGCTGATCCTTAATGCCGCAAAAAAGAATTCTGTACCTCAGGATGAAATGCCCGCAAAGCTTTACATCATTTCGGATATGGAGTTTGACTGTTGCACCGACGATGCCTCGCTGACCAATTTCGAGTATGCGAAAAAGATCTTTGCCGAGGCGGGCTACAAGCTCCCCGAAGTCGTTTTCTGGAACGTGGCAAGCCGCGTCAGGCAGCAGCCCGTGACCAAAAACGAGCAGGGCGTAGCACTGGTTTCGGGCTGCACGCCCCGTCTGTTCTCGATGGTGGCAAGCGGCACGATGAATCCTTACGCATTTATGCTTGAGGTCGTCGAAAGTGAGCGTTATGCTAAAATAGTGGCATAACGGTATGAAAAATCAGCCAAAAGGGGCGTGATAAGCGCCCCTTTTTTACAGGAAAGGAGATAGAATTGTTTATAGAAATATCAGAACAGGATTTTTTGTCGATCAGCAAGGAACCGATCCAATATATCGGTATATATGAATTGGATTGGCTGCTTGACGACAATTTGCTCGATTGTGAAGGAATGATCGTTGCATTTGAAAGCAAAAAAATTCTTATCACAAGCAAAGAGGTGGGCGACGATGAATTTGATTTTATATATTATGATTTTTTGCAGGATTACGATTGCAGAAAGATCATCTCTTCATCGGATGAACCGCTTTCTTTTATCAGAAAAGAAGTGGAAAACACAAGTCGTAAGCTGCGCTTTCAAATAGGGGATAGACCCATCATTGCAATCGCTTATGAAAAAGAATTTTTAACAGTAGGCATATCCCATTGGGGACTTTGTGATGAGTGGTTGGAGTTTGAAAACGATCATTTATTGAACGATAGAAACCCTGACAACTAGATTGAACCGATGTGCCTCCTCACGCATTGCCACGGGCATCCTTTTTTGGCATTTTCAAGGGGGAATATCCGTCAAATTTCTTGAAAATCACCTATCTTTGGCACAAATGGCTTGAAGATGCGCCGCTTTTGTGGTATAATGACCTTGCTTTTAAATATTTAAAAGCACTCATCAAACACAAGCGCTAAAGATGTGATCCCGAAGGAGAATGACTATGAAGACCGTTAGAATACTGTGCTTTATCCTTGCTTTGGCTTGCCTGCTTTCGCTCGGCGCCTGCAAAAAGCCCTCGAAGGGCTCAGAGCCTCCCGCCGACGAGCCGCAAAAGCCCACGGAGGATGTCCAACCCCCACAAGAGCCGGGGGAAGAGACTCAACCTCCCGCACACGTTTGCGCGTGGGTGGTCGACACCGTGGTGATGGAGCATTCCTGCACGCAGGACGGCTTGGTGATCTATTCCTGCGTCTGCGGCAAGAGCCGCACCGAGCGCACCCTTGCCTCGGGACACAATTTTGGCGAATGGAGCACCGAAAGTGAGGCAAAATGCGATGCGTTCGGCGAGGAGGCGCACACTTGTACGACCTGCTACACCGTTGAAAAGCGCACCACGGATAAGCTCACACATACATACACAAGCACAGAGGAGGAGGCGGACGGAGTCCTTTATAAAAGCTATTCCTGCGCGACCTGTCAGGATAGCTTTGTGATCGAAAGCGAGCGCGCTGCAACGCTTGAAACGCTTGCCTCACATCGGCTTTCCGAACGACCTGCCGATTTTTCCTTTCAGATCTATTGCGCGGAGGATGAGGACTACATCCGAGAGCATCTTGTGATTTTTGATACCTATTATGAGGGAACCGAAAATGAAGACGAAGCCCATTGCGCCTACACCCTTGTGAAGGGTGAGGACGATGTGTGGCGCGTGCTTCCCGAGGAGCCCTACAAGGCGGGCGCGACGTATAAGGCGGTCCGCAGCGGCGGCATCTCCTTCCTGGATTGCGGATTCGGCGATCTGACCTTCAGCATCTTCAGGGAAGAAAGCCTGGTTGCCGATGTCAGCGACGGGATCCTCTTTCTTGCCGCGCTGGAAAAGCAAAGCCCCGGCTACTACCCCTATTCGCTTGATTATTCCGAGCGATCCGGCAATTATTGGCTCACACTTTCCAAGGTGGATGGCTTGAGGGTCGGTGATATCCTTTGCGTTGGCAAGGCAGAAAACGCCGAGGATATCAAGCAGCTTGGCAATGCGGTCTTCGGTAAGATCGCGATGATCAATGATGTAGCACAGGAGGGCGTTTATCAGCTTGTCCTCACCTCTCCCGAGCTTGGCGAGGTCTTTGATCGGCTGGACATCCATTCCAGCCACCCCGAGCAGCTCACCGATGTGCAGCTGACCGACGTCGAGCAGCTTTCCACCCAAGTGACCTCTGCGCTGTATAACAGCAAGGATTTCGTCGATTTTATGGGCGCCGGCTACGTCACGGCGATCGATTTTCTTGCCGCACGCGGTGCCGGCACCGATATCGGCACCTTTGCCGAATTTTTGAACAGCATCCAAATCAATGAAGAGGAAACGCAGATGCCGGAGCTGGATTATGAAAACGGCATCATCACTGCAAGGATCGTCGTGGACGGCGAGGTCAGCATTCCGGTGACCGTAACAAGCTACGGCACGACTCGCAACGTCGGGAATATCGTGATCTCGTTCACCGCCTACGTATATCTTGATTACGCAAAGCTGCAGGTCAGCATTTCCGAGGTCACCGATGCTGCAGGGAAGTCTCACACCAATTATAAATTCGGCATTGCACAGTCTGTCACCACGGGCTTTGCCTTCAATGTGGCGATCGACGTGGACTACTCGCTGGAGGCTTATCCTTATGTTGTAAACAAGAGAAGCGGCTGCTACCATTTTGCAAGCTGTATCCACGTTGCAAGCATGAACGAAGCCAATGCCGAGTATGTCAGCGCCACCCAGCTGATGGAAAGGATCAACAAGGGCGAGCTGCTGGATCACAACGAATGCGGCACCTGCCGCCCCATCAGCTCGATGGAATCGGATAATTACGTCTTGAATCGCACGAGCAAAAAGATCCACCTTGTGGATTGCAAGCACCTTCAGACGGTCAGCGAAAGCGAGCTGCTGATTTCGGGAGCCGCATACGGAACGCTGGAGCTTGCGGGCTATAGCGCCTGCGAGAGCTGCCAGCCCTATTCCCGATACACCAACAGCTTTTCTGAAGCGCTGATGGACAAGATGGAAAACGGCGACTTCGGTCACAACGTTGAGGAGATCAAGCAGGCATCCGACAAGGCGGGTTCCGAGGAGGCAAGAAAACGGCTGCAGATCGCAGAGCTGCCCCTTTCCTTTGGCCCTCTGCGCGCGGATGTCGAGCTTTACGTCTTTGTCAACTTTACGCTGAAGGCATCTCTTTCCTATCAGTTCGAGCGTACCGACGTCTCGGAATACGGCGTTGAGCTGAAGGGGAAGCGCTTCGTGCCCTATGAGGGCGAAAAGAGCACGACCACAAACGAACACAGCCTGCAGGTCGTTGGCGAGACCAGGCTGGAGGTCGGTGCCGCCTTTGTGGCAAAGGCATATATTGTCGGGCTTGAAAAATGGATGTATGCGAGCTTTAACGTTGAGGTGGGCGCATACGCCCTTGCCAACGGCGCGGTCCGTCTGGACTGGGTCAGTATGAACGACGGCTATTTCGCCGCGTATTTTGAAAGCGGATTTATCCTGAACATCTATTTTGAGGGCAAGATCCCCTTCAAGGATACCTTTAGCCACGTATTCTACGAGGGAGATTATCCCTTTATCAAGCTGGGATTTGAGAAGGTCGCCCATAAATTTATCGCGCTTCCCGAGCAAATCGAGCTTGACAACACCTATCTGAGCCTTGATATGCCGGAGCTTTTCACCGTCGGATATTATGACGTGGTCAATCAGAAGACGGGCACCGCCGTGCTGTATTATTTGGGTATACAGGGAAGATACGATGTGGAATACGGCTTTGCCGACGGCGGTAATTGCTTTGTGGAAAACGGCGTTCTTTACGTCATTGATCCCAGCCAAAGCTTTACCGATGAGCTGACCATCACCGTTCTGGGATATGACAAGTGGGATGCGTTCAAGACAGGGAACACCAAGTTCACGCTCCCCACGGTCTCTGTGCCGATCGTGTACAAGGCACAGGAAAACGTGCTGTCCTATGATATCAGCGACGATCACAGTCATTATTACGTGATCGGCATCGGCACCTACTCCGACAGTGCGTTGCTGATCCCGGAGACCTATAACGATAAGCCTGTGAGCGGTATTGAGCGACACGCTCTTGCAAATTGTCTCTCGATCACCTCGGTCGTGATCCCCGACAGCATCGAATATATGGGCGATCACGCCTTTTACTACTGTGAAAACCTGACCGGCATCGTGATCGGAGACGGGCTTGAGGTCCTTGCTCAGGGCGTGTTCAACGTTTGCACGAACGTGGCGTATATTTCGATCGGCGAGAACGTCAAAACGATCGGCAGCAACGCCTTTGAGGGATGCCGCCTGGTGAAAACGGTCGTGATCCCCGATAGCGTGCAGACCATTGAGGGCGCGGCATTCTCGGATTGCGATCTGCTGGAGACCGTGGTGATCGGCAAGGGTGTACAGACCCTTGGCAGACACGCCTTCTCGGCAGATAAAAAGCTGAAGGCGATCTACGTTCCCAAAGCGCTGAAGGTGATGGAAGATAACGTGCTTTACTACTGCGATGCGCTGACCGATATCTATTACGAGGGGTCCGAAACAGATATCGCGAGCATCGTGATCGATGAATCCAACCTCGAGTATATCGAAAAGGCAACCATACATTACAATTATCAGTACTGATGCCAAAAAGGGCTGACGGATGACCGTCAGCCCAAATTTATTTCATCACCTTTACAAAGCGGAACATCTCATCGGGTCCCTCGTCGGGGTCGTGCCTTTCACCCTCGGGCAGTTCGTGCTCGGGCCGGAAATACTCGCACCAGAATTCTGTGATCCGAAAGCCGCACTTGTTGACGTAAAAGTGGATATTGCGCTTTTCAAAATAGGGCGTACAGGTCTCCCAGACCTCGGTTTCGGGGTGGAGCGCCTCCACCGCCTGCCACGCGCCGTAGCCGATGCCCCTGCTGTGCGCCTCGGGCAGCACAAAGAGAATATCCAAATGGTTGCGGTGCGTTTCCTTGTCAATGGTGAGGATCACGCCGCCCACCTTCTCGCCGTCAAGCATGATGCGGTAGGTCTCGCTTTTCGGGTCGTCCATAGAGCGCTCAATGGTCGCGCGGGAGATGATCTCGCCGTCATCGTCAAGGTGGTCGTCGCGCTCGCCGAATTCCATCAGCGCGCCATACTTGAACGCCCATTGATTGTCAAGGATAAACTGCTCGCGGTCATCCGCCGCGAGGGGAACAAGTGTAACCTTTGTGTTTTTCATCATAACCTCCAAAAAAATAAAGCCCCGGCTATTGCTTTGCAATAACCCGAGCTCACTCGGACACCTAATCCGGCTTTACGGTACTACGGTACACAGCCTCCGGTGACCTATTCTGTTACAAGGAGATTATACCACGATCCCGCGGCGGTGTCAAGGTCTGACGAAAACTTACCCCCGCCACCCGATTGCAATACGCGCGGAAATGTGTTATAATGTTCTCAACGATAAACCTGTTACTGTTTGTCAAGAGCTTTTTGAAAAAATACAAATAAAAAAGGCGTAACA